>JAEVZU010000304.1 GCA_023392075.1 Bacillota bacterium
CATTATAAAGCCCTCTGCAGTCATATGAACCGATGGGGAACTTAAGGAATTTGCCATTTCCAAGTAAGGCAAATATGATGCAAATGGAAAGAAAGCAGTTTGAAAGTATGTGTGAGGGGATGAAAAATCTCTCTCTTTTTTTATGTCATAATTTAGCCACCCCTTCTAATTTATACAGCATAAGGCAAAAGGCAAGCATTTCCAAGTTAAAAAAAATTATAGCAAGCATGTTGACAAGCTTTTCCGTGCCTGCTATAATGACTACTGTTGCCGACAAATCAAATGTCATGTAACAGAACAATGACCCATTAGCTCAGTTGGCAGAGCACTTGACTTTTAATCAAGGTGTCCGCAGTTCGAATCTGCGATGGGTCACCACAACAAAAAAAGCACGTATTTCTAAAACTGAAATACGTGCTTTTTTTGTTGTAATAATTCAAATATATCAAGAATGATTATATTTGTTTTCTAGATTGAAATAAAAGGCTTCTTATGGTATTATTTACAAGTGCTGTTCACAATAAATTTTAGGAGGAGATCTTATGAAAACGATGCAGACAATCAATTCAAACGTAAAGACCACAAAAACTTATATCAGTGATGCTCTGCCGGCACCTGATTTCATAAGATAGCTAACCGTCCGTAATTTATCTGATTGCTAACCGGGATATTTCATTTCACAGAATATTAAGTTATTTTATTATATCAGGCTCATAAAATGATTTAACAATATGACACTGCAGCAGGCATAATTCCTGCGGCAGTTTTTTGTTTAAATAAGGGCTTGTGGTCTTTGCTTCATAGTATGATATTTATGGAGGAGCAAAGAAATGAAGTATTTAAAGGCACAGAATGTACTACCCAAAGAGGTAATTACGATTATTCAGGAATTCATAGACGGCGAATTTATATATATACCCCGCAAAGACGGTCAGCAAAGAGCCTGGGGTGAAAAGAGCGGTGCCAGAAACAGTTTAAAAGAACGGAATCGGCAGATTTATGCAGAGTATATAAAAGGAGTTCCAATAAATTCACTTATAAGCAAATATTATCTTTCCGAACAGAGCATCAGAAGAATCATAAGAATGGAAAAGGGCCTCTGCTCGAAATCGATTCATAGCCGTTTGTAAAATTGATATGGGAGCTTTAAGGCGGTTATAGTTTACTTAAATAATTATACCCTCTATTGACAATGTACAACACTCAAAAACGTATTGTACATTGTCAATAGAGGTAACGAAAGGAAACAAAAACAATGTCATTAAAAAAGATTCTGTATGAAATTCTTAAAAGTGACGGAGGCAAGCTTATGATATGCAAGCGATGCCAGCATAAGACGGTGAAATAATGGAATTACCGTTACAAAGGTATAAGTCTTGTTAATTTGAAGGATATTATACTTGTACAACACGGAGAAAAATTCAAACCTGTAATTTGCTGATTGGGCCTGGATGAGACCTGGCATTTTCAGGAGTTTTGCCATTGAAAAATAATATTTGAAAAAAAGATAAAAAAATAGCTTGACTTTTTCTACATCCCCCGTTAAAATAGTCTTTGTCGGTCGGCAAGACTGCCGCTGATAATGAGTACGGCCCATTGGTCAAGTGGTTAAGACACCGCCCTTTCACGGCGATAACAGGGGTTCGAGTCCCCTATGGGTCACCATTGTAATTTTAAAATGGCCCGGTAGTTCAGTTGGTTAGAATGCCAGCCTGTCACGCTGGAGGTCGACGGTTCGAGCCCGTTCCGGGTCGCCATTTTAAATTTATAATAATGAAGTCTATATGTGCTGGTGTAGCTCAGCAGGTAGAGCAGCTGACTTGTAATCAGCAGGTCGGGGGTTCAATTCCGTCCGCCAGCTCCATATGGAGGGGTTCCCGAGTGGCCAAAGGGGGCAGACTGTAAATCTGTTGTCAGTGACTTCGATGGTTCGAATCCATCTCCCTCCACCACAAAGCCTTGTGCATTCGCGATTAACGCTGTGCGCAGGGTTTTTTACTTTCCCGGAATAACGGGCATATCTCAAAATCTCTTGAAAAGCTTCGTCATGTTATACTAGTAATATAGCATTAGCTATGATATCGAAAATCCGGCTTGTCAAAAATAAAAATAAAGAAATAGCCAATTGGTTGCCGATGTTATGACATGATCAATTGGCTATTGAAATTTTTAAGCTTGCTTACTTACAAATCAATATCTGAAACTCCAGCCCGGGAACCACTGCAAAAGGCTTGCGTACCATTTTGGTACGATAACTCCCGAAAGTATTGGATAGAACATGATAAACAGCAGTGCAGTCAGTAGCAGATAGATATAAACGATTTTTCTGGCCATTTTCCCATACCCGTAAAATATTTTAATACAGTAAACCATTATAATGATCAGGAACGGCATAACTGAGAAGTAATGATAGATAAAAGCCATCCGGCGTACTACCATCCAGGGAATGTACTGGAACAGTGCTCCCAAAATCGGCACAATCATGTATCTGTCCTTTCTTCTGATTGCCAGAACGATTCCTGTAATAAGAGCCGGAATACTAAACCACCAGATAAGAGGATTACCCATACATATTATGCTGGAAGTAAGGTTCTCGGCCGCCAGAGCCTTAGAACCGTAAAACCATATCGGTTTGGCCATAATAGGCCATGCCCACCAGGGAGAGGAGTAGGAGTGCTTGATATTCAGATCATTATGAAAATTATACATATATGACTGATTATTTATGAATTCCTTCACACCATTACCCGGAACCAGCATTATAGATGTATAGGAGGCAAAATAAACTATACCCGGAATAATTAAAAAGAAAAGGACGCATGCCAGGGCTGTTTTTAAAAAGTACCTGCTCCAGAATTTATTAAATAAATCGGAGGATAGGCCATATTGCCTATAGGCAGTATAACAGGCTATCTCATCAAGCTTTGTAATAATGAAAATCAGCATCAGGCCAACCGCACCGTACATTGCAATCCATTTTGTAGCAGCACCTATTCCAAGAACCACACCGCACAGAAACAACGGGACAAGGGATTTTTTCAGACCAACCTTATAGGGTTTTTTAATAAAATAATCATATATGAAATAATACATCAGTATAACAAAGAAAGTAACATATACATCTATAGTAGAAATCCTTGTCTGAACAAAATGCATAAAATCAAACATCATCAGGAAGGCAGTACAAAAAGCGAAGAAACGTTTTCTGAATACCTTCAAGCCAAAAAGATACATAATAGGTATCATTGCAATACCAAACAGCGTACCGACAATTCTCCAGCCAAAGGGGTTTACTCCGAATATCAGTATTCCAATCATCACAAAGTATTTACCCAAAGGAGGATGAGTTCTTTCAAAGGGTGTGATTTCATAAATGAAATCAAGTGCTGTCCTGGGATAAAAAACTTCGTCGAAATATGTATTGGTATCGGATAAGGTATAGAAATCCACTTTATCCTGTTCATCAATAAGATTTGCCAGTTTGTACGGCTTATGATCAGGACTTTCTATGACTGCAGTATTTAAACCGGGGTTTGAAGGGGAAATATTTTTAATGCTTAAAGGTTTAGTCGATCCCTTCTCAAATACAGCTATCTCATTTATTGCTGCTCCCGGACCATTTGGCATAAATTTGATTTTAGTTGTTTTAAACTCTTTGGTCGAGACTTTCCAGGAATAAAAACCGGTTTTGTCAATGGCTTCGGAATTTAAATAATTATCATAATCGTTAAGATACAGGATATTATATTTGACATTGTCATACTTTTCATGGTTATAACCCTGATATATCATTACTTTTGATACCTCAACCTTTTTACCCAAATCAACAATAAAACCGTCGTCTTTGGCCGAAGGCGCCCAGCTGGTTTCAGGAACGCTGAAGCCTCCGAGACTATAGATGGCAGGTATGGCATAAAAAATGGTCATTGCCAGCATGATTATAACGTCTTTTTTTGAAAGTTTAAACAGAGGTTTTGACTCTTGCTCCGCATCAAGTAAATCACTCTCAGATAAAATCAATGTACCGTTTTTAATACTTCTTATTCTTATAAAAAACCATATACCTATCGTCAACAGTGATATACAGATAACACCCAGCATCATTGTGGCAAATCCCGGCATTTTTATATTGGTAAAGAAGTCTGAAATATGTTTGAAATTGTTAATAAAAAAGTCCTTCAAAGTTATCCTCCATGGCCCGTAGAAAAGTTTTACAATAATTATAATATAGTATGATTTACAATACAATTAATAATGTAAATATTAACCATATTATATTATTGACCGGATTATACCAGTTTTAGCCTGAGTTCAAACAGTCATCCACCAAAAAAAGTTTAAAAGCTTGAAAAGGCACTAAGCTTTTTTGCGGTAATAACGGTTAAGGAAGATAATAGAGCCGCGTATCGCCTTGCGGTGACACGCCGGACTATGCTATAATATGAAAAAGTTAGCAAGTTTATTAGTTTAGTTGATAAAAGGCAAGTCATATACCTTATGCCGCCATTTTATCAGATTTGTACACTGAAAGGGGCTTTATAAAATGAAATTCACTAAAATGCAAGGTTTGGGAAATGATTATATATATGTAGACTGTACCCACGAAGCGCTGGGCAATCCGTCGGTAATTGCAAAAAAAGTAAGTGACAGGCATTTTGGAATAGGTTCGGATGGGCTGGTGCTTATACTTCCATCACAAAAAGCCGATTTCAGAATGAGAATGTTTAACTCTGACGGATCTGAATCAGAAATGTGCGGAAATGCCATACGTTGTGTAGGTAAGTATGTATACGACAACGGTCTGACAAATAAGAGCACTATTAATATAGAAACCTTGGCAGGTATTAAGATTTTAACCTTGACAGTCGAGAACGGAAAGGTTGTTCTTGTCAGAGTCGATATGGGTGAACCCATACTGATACCTAAAGATATTCCTGTTGATTCTGCTAAGGAAAGATTTATTTCAGAACCGGTCAGCATAGATAATTATGAATTTAAAGTAACTGCGGTTTCCATGGGAAATCCACATGCAGTTTCATATGTTGATAATGTAGCTGATTTTCCTTTGTCACAAATAGGACCTAAGATGGAAACAAACAAATTATTTCCCAGAAAAATCAACTCAGAATTCGTTCAAATAATAGATAGAATTACTCTCAAAATGAGGGTTTGGGAAAGAGGAGCAGGAGAGACTTTGGCCTGCGGTACCGGAGCTTGTGCTGTTCTGGTTTCGTCGGTTTTAAACGATGTATCCGAAAGGGCCGCTACAATCAAACTGCTTGGAGGAGATTTATTTATAGAATGGTCGGAAAAAGACAATCATGTATATATGACTGGACCGGCTGTTAAGGTGTTCGATGGTGAAATAAATATTTAATATACAATAAGAGAGGATTTTAAAATGGCATTTGTAAATGAAAATCATTTAAAACTACCAGGCAATTATTTATTTGCTGAAATCGGTAAAAGAGTTAATACCTTTAAGAGTGAGAATCCTTCTGCCGATGTTATAAGACTTGGAATAGGCGATGTTACACGTCCGCTCCCGACGGCCTGTATTGAGGCAATGCATAAAGCAGTTGACGATATGTCCAGGGTAGAAACCTTTAAGGGGTATCCCGAATACGAGGGATACGATTTCCTTATCAACAGGATCGTTGAGTTTGATTACAAAAAAAGAGGTATTACTATTGGAAACGATGAGGTTTTTGTCAGTGACGGAGCAAAAAGCGATACGGCCAATATTCAGGAGCTTTTTGGTTTGAATAGCAGAATAGCTGTTACCGATCCCGTTTATCCCGTATATGTTGACAGTAATGTAATGGCGGGCAGAACTGGTGAATATATAGACGGTAAATGGACAAATGTTACTTATCTTCCCTGTACTTCTGAAAATGGTTTTATCCCTGAATTACCGAAGGAAAAAGTTGACCTTATCTATTTGTGTCTGCCCAATAATCCAACAGGTACAACTTTGACCAGAGATCAGCTAAAGGTTTGGGTTGATTACGCAGCTAAAAATAAAGCCGTTATTTTATTTGATTCAGCTTATGAGGCTTTTATAACTCAGAACGATGTTCCTCACAGTATTTATGAAATCGATGGAGCAAAAGAAGTTGCCATTGAGTTCAGAAGTTTTTCAAAAACTGCAGGTTTTACCGGGACAAGATGTGCGTATGTCGTTATTCCGAAAGAGTTGAAGGCATATGCGTCTGACGGCAGTGAAATCGGGATGAACAGACTGTGGTACAGAAGACAGGCCACCAAATTTAACGGTGTTTCATATATAGTACAGCGCGGAGCGGAAGCAGTATATTCCGAGGAAGGTCAGAAACAGGTCAAGGAGACCATAGCATACTATCTTACAAATGCTTCTATAATAAAGAGCGGTCTTGAGAGTATAGGCATAACTGTATTCGGAGGTGTCAACGCTCCTTATATATGGATGAAAACACCGAACCGTATGGATTCATGGCAGTTCTTCGATAAGCTTCTAAGTGAAGCCAATATTGTCGGAACTCCAGGTGTAGGCTTTGGACCAAGCGGACAAGGCTATTTCAGACTTACAGCCTTTGGAAACAGAGAGAATACACAGGCGGCTGTTGAAAGATTTAAGACAAGGCTTAAACTGTAATTACTGTTATAATAGTAATAAGGCATGGAAATATTGGTTATTACAATAAATAATAAATGATTAAATTTGAATAGATTGGATATTTTAGGCCGGCTAAGATTAGTCGGCCTAAAAAGTGATTGAACATTTTTCAAAATGAAGGGGTGAACGGAAAAATATGCTGGATTGGGAACAGTTAAATTCAAGCTGCAGTAATTGTCAAGCCTGCGAACTTGGCAGAACCAGAACAAATATAGTTGTTGGAAGAGGAAATGTAAATGCCCCGATATTGTTTGTAGGAGAAGGCCCCGGTGAACAGGAGGATAAGCAGGGACTTCCCTTTGTGGGGGCGGCAGGTCAGCTTCTGGACACTTTGCTTGAAGCACTGATGTTGAAACCGGATGAATATTATATTGCAAATGTTGTTAAATGCAGACCACCGAACAATCGTGTGCCCACAGATGAGGAGGCTGAAAAATGTCTTCCTTATCTCAGAAATCAAGTTGCACTGATAAAGCCTCAAATAATAGTATGCCTTGGCAGCACTGCAGCAAAATATGTAATAGCAAAGGATATCAGGATAACACAAATAAGAGGACAATGGATTGAGCGCAAGGGTTATTGGATAATGCCAACTTTTCATCCTGCGGCGCTGCTCAGGGACCAGAGTAAGAAAACCCTGCTTTTCAGGGATATCAGGGAAGTAAGGAACAAATTACATACAATAACAGGTGTAAAGGAAAATTAGATATGACAACAAGCAAAATCAGAGTGGAACTTGACGAGTTATATAATAATTATTCAAAAACCTTTGAAAATGAACAGATAGTACTTGGTGACGGCTGCATATCAGGTCCTCTTATAATAGTCGGGGAAGCTCCCGGAAAAGACGAGGTTTCACAAGGAAAGCCTTTTGTGGGGGCTGCCGGGAAAAATTTGAAAGAATTTATGGACCTTATAGGGATAACCCGTGAATCAGTATTTATAACAAATGCTATTAAATACAGGCTTGGTAAGCTAAATGAAAAAACAAACAGGCTAATTAACCGTCCTGCAACCAGGGATGATATAGTCAATAATCAACACTGGCTTCACAAGGAAATAACACTGTTATGTCCTAAAATAATTGTAACTTTAGGTAACGTCCCATTAAAAGCAGTAACAAATGATTTCAATGCCTCAATTGGTGAAATGCATGGGAACGTACATACCTGTAACATCGGTGAGAAGGCATACCGTCTGTTCCCTTTGTATCATCCGGCAAGTATTATATATAATAGAAGTCTTAAGGATATATATAATAACGATGTATTAATTTTAAAAGAGGTTTTAACTTCATTGGATACAAGTAATAATTTGATCTGAGAGCGTGGAATAAATTAACTTAATAAATTATAATTTTTTATTAAATAATATTGACAGGATATAAATAGCTGTGCTATTATAACTAAGCTGTCGCCGAACGAACAAAACAACACTTGAAATAGTAAATTGTGACAAACAAAAATCTACAAAAAGTGTTGACACAAAAGTGGCAGTGTGGTAATATATAAAAGTCGCTCAGCACTGCTGAGTGCCGGAAATAACAAATTTTCAGAGTATCAATTTTATGTTGAAAAAAGTTATTTTCAAATGGACTTTGAAAAGTAAACAGTGACAAATACATGCAAATGTATATGTATATCGTAGATATACATTGTAAGGACTCTTAAAATTCCAGAATCCAATGGATTCTAAAAATTGAGTAACTTGCGAACTTTACAACCTGGTTTCGCAAGTTTCAAAGTTAAATTTGAAACTTGGACAGAAACTA
>JAEVZU010000305.1 GCA_023392075.1 Bacillota bacterium
CCCTTTACATACCTTGCATTTATATTGTTGTTTGCATCCGTTTCAAGGATAACATTCTGTCTGTCGTACAGGTAGTTTGTTACTTCTGCCTGGTATCCCCTGTCGGATTTCTTTACTGTTTTGCTTACACGCAGATCGTCTCCGTTGTAGGTAAAATCAACAGTTGTGCGAATTCCGGCTTTGACGGTTTCTGTCTTTTTGAGCCTGTTGAAGCCGTCATAGGTGTAGCTTGTTTTTTCTACCAGCTTGTCTATGGTGTTTGCGACATTATCCCCATATGCCGTACCTGTTGTTTTTGGCCGCAGCCCGGTGTTATTAGGCAAAGAATGGCTGATGCCTTGCTTTAACTGGTTTCCGTTGCTGTCATAACTGTATTTTGTTGTTTTTCTGGCGATTTCTTTATTATTCTCATCAAACATTCTCTCTACCAGCTTTAGAAGCTGGTTTGTGTTTGAGTAGGTATAATCGCTCTTCTTCAATATATATTGTATTTCTTTTCCGGTAGTCTCGTCAACATAGTCACTTGGCTGAAGTGAAATATATGTCTCGTTCTGGGATACCCTGTTTCCTGCCTTATCATATGAATATACGGTAGTCTTTCCAGGTGTTGCGACTTTTGTGATTCTCCCTGCTTTATCATATTCATAGTCTGTAGTTCCGTAAAGGTCGGTTTTTGTTATCTGTCTCCCTGCAAGGTCATAGGTATAGCTGTATTCCGATATTCTGCCACCGTTGGGCTTCATGTTTTTAAGCGTGGTCAGCCGGTTGTCCCTGTCGTAGCTGTAGTTCTCCGAAACTCCACCCTCATAGGTGACTGAGCTTCTTCTGCCATTGTCATCATATGAGTAGGTTGTTGTTCTCCCTCCGTTGCTTACGGTTTCCATCCGGCTTGATTTGTCGTAAGTATATTCTACTGTATTGCCCTTGAGATCGGTAACTTTTGAAATATTCCCTATCCGGTCATAGGCGTAGCTTATTTGTGTATTGCCACTCTTTTGTATTCCGGTGAGTCTGTTGTTTTCGTCATAGTAATAGATACTTGTTCCGCTTTCATCGGTCATGGAGCTCCTGTTGCCTGTTTCATCGTAAGCATAGCTGATACCATCCCCTGTTTCGGCCACTTTTCTCTGGAGCAGGAGCCCTCTGTTGTCATAGGTATATAGTGTGTTGTTGCCGTTTTTGTCGGTTACGCAGACTGTATTTCCTTCAAGATCATATTTGCAGGTTTGAGTCTGGTTATCTGCATTTATTACCGACTTAAGATTTCCAAAGGCCGTGTAGGCATAGCGGGTAAGCTTACCCCTTCCGTCGGTCATTGTAAGCTTGTTGCCCTGCTTGTCATAGCTGTATTTTGTTACTGTTCCCAGTGCATCGGTCACTTTGGTGAGATTTCCCGCAGCATCGTATTCATAGGAAGCGGTGCTGCCCAGGCCGTCGGTCTGCTTTATTACCTCTCCGTACTGGTTGTAGGTATACTTTATACTGATTTTGTTCTTTTCCGCTGCCTCAGGTGTTGACTTTGATACTATCAGGTTAGCAAGGTTGTAGGTGTATATTGTTCCATATCTGGATTCATCATCCCCGTCAGACTGATAGCCTTCTGCATCTATTTCCTTTATTATGTTTCCGTTGGCATCGTATACTTTTCTGCTTATGACTTTGTTATAGGCATCTGTGACTGTCTGGAGCCTGTTCAGTTTGTCATAGTCATAGGTCATTGTATAGCCCTTTGCATTTGTTTCTGACAACTTGTTTCCGGACTGATCATAGGCATACCTGTATTGATTGTTCTTTGGATCTGTTATGGTTTCTACCCTGTTAAGCCCGTCGTAGGTATATGCAGTGGTATAGCCGCGCTCATTGCTTACTGTGAGCATGTTGCCTGCCGCATCATAGGTATATTGGGTGAATACATTCCTGCCGTCATATTTTCTTGTGGTCATTTCTAGTCTGTTTAACAGGTCGTAAGAGTATTCAGTTGTATAATTTGCTCTGTTTTGAGTATCATCTTCCTTACAGCCGAAAGCCAGCGGACTGATTACTTTTGTTTTGTTTCCAAGAATATCATACTCATAGGCAGTAATCAGCATGAGCCTACCTGTATACTCGCCGTCCTTGAGGCTGTCCAGGTTAGGCAGACTGGCAGCATTGTAAATATCCTCTTCGCTTACCAGCTTTATTTCTTTTATTACTCTGTCCTGGCTGTCGTATTCAAATTTTTGTATATCAAATATGCCCTCTGATCTCAGATTTTCAATTTTAATTCTATTTCCGTTTTTGTCATAATAGGCTCTTGTGTACGCTCCGCTGCTATCGGTCACTGTGTTTACAAGGTTGTTATCATAATATGTATAGGTGGTCTTTTTTACCGACAGCTTGTCCTTTGTTCCTGTAATCTCTTTGGTTATCATGTTTCCTATTTCATCATAGATATAATTCTCAATAGTATAGAACACACTTCCGCCGCTGTCTTTTTCAAATGGAATCCTTTTGGAAACCACTCTGTTTTCAGCATCATAGGTTATGTATGTAATGCTTCCTCTTTTGTCCTTTAATGCCACTATATTGCCGAGGAGGTCTGCCATATATTC
>JAEVZU010000307.1 GCA_023392075.1 Bacillota bacterium
CTTATTTGTTTTAAAAATTCATAATATGCCGACCATAATATTTTCATTGGATGCTCCTCCTAATCCCGCAGCTTTTTGCCGGTAAGTCCGAGGAAGACATCTTCAAGCGAAGCATCCTCCATATTTATTCTTGTGATGATCCCGCCGTTCTCAACGATGGAATTTATTATTCTTGCCAGGCTGCTGCTCTTGTCCAGAATAACCTTCATCCGGCCTTCCTGGAGCAGACATTCCTTTACGCCATGGACAGCCTTAACAGCTTCGGTGATGGAATAGCTGTAATTTTTCAGAACAATATCAATAATCTGTTCATCCTGGACATATTCCTTCAACTCCTCTATGGTGCCTTGTGCAATCAGTCTTCCGTTATCCATTATCACCACTCTGGAACAAAGAGACTCTACTTCTTCCATGTAGTGGGAGGTATATATGACTGTTGAACCCATTTCGTTTAATTTTACTACGGAATCCAAAATGTGATTTCTGGATTGTGGATCTATCCCGACTGTGGGTTCATCCATTATTATCAGCTTTGGCTTGTGCACTATGGAGCATGCAATATTAAGTCTTCTCTGCATCCCCCCCGAAAATTTCTTCGGATACTCATTTTTTCTCTCCCACAAGCCTGTAAAATCCAATGCCTGTCTGACACTGTCCCTGAGTTCCTGCCCCTTCAGTCCGTAAAGTCTTCCAAAATACTCCACATTTTCAAAAGCTTTAAACTCATTATAAATAGCCAGATTCTGAGGAACCACACCTATATTTTTCTTGACATAATAATTGTTCTGGGACATAACCTGATCAAAGATTTTTATTTCACCTGAGCTGATCCCGGTTATACCTATTATTGAATTAATAAGCGTAGTTTTACCGGCTCCGTTTGGTCCCAGCAACCCCAGGATCTCTCCGTCCCGGACATTCATACTCACATTGTCCACGGCGGTCCGGTCCCCATATCTTTTTATAACATCCTTTATCTCAACTATCATATATATCCCCTCTCAATTGTGATGAACAGTGTAGATGAACGCTGTAAACAAAGTGCCAATAACAAATTGATGGTATAAGTATACATTTTATCAGACAGTATTTTTAGTGATAAAAAGACCGATATAAAATGACAATTGTCACTTTATACCGGTACATTCGTCCTGTGTTATAAAATTTGCTGCTCAACTGCAGTCTGGAGCTGCCTGAGTGCTTTTTCAACCGTTGCTCCGGGACATGCCACATTCATTCTCATATAGCCTTCTCCGTTTTTGCCGAAATAGGTTCCGGCACTCAAAGCAATCCCGGCCTTATGCACCATAAAGTCTGTCAGCTGCTTTCCTGTCATTCCAAACTTTCTGCAGTCAAGCCATATCAGATATGTCCCTTCGGGACGGACAGGTTTTATTAATGGTATGTTTTTGCTCATATAATCCATAACCAGGGTAATGTTTCCTTCTATATATGGAATAAGCTGCTCCAGCCACTCTTCTCCATGTTCATATGCTGCCTGTGTACTCACGAGGCTGAACACATTATTGCATTCTATGTGGAGCCTTGCCCAGGCCTGGTCAAAGGAAGCCTTGGTCTCCATATCGGGGAAAATGACAACAGAAGACTGAAGGCCGGCCAGATTAAAGGTTTTACTTGCAGCTATACAGGTAATTGTCAATTTTCTAATTTCTTCGGATATTGACGAAAACGGGGTATGCTTATTCCCCCATAAAATGAGATCCGAATGTATCTCATCGGCAATTACTTTAATGCCGTATTTGATGCATATTTTGCCCAGAGACTCCAGTTCTTCCTTTGTCCAGACCCTGCCTACAGGATTGTGAGGACTGCATAATATAATGTATTTGGCCCCCTGCCGGGCTTTTTCTTCTATATCCCCGTAATCCATGCAATAATGTCCGTCCGCTTCTTTTAAAGGACTCTCAAGTAGTTCCCTTTGTGCATCTCTGACCGCATTAAAAAAAGGGCGGTATACAGGTGTCTGTATGATTATTTTGTCACCCGGCCGGGTCAATTCCCTGATTATCATGCATATGGACGGAACTACTCCTAAACTCATGCTCATAAGCCGTTTATCAATATCCCAGTTCTTCCGTCTCTTCTGAAAGGAGCATACTGCATCGTAATATCCGTCAGGCTTGACAGTATAGCCGAAAATACCGTTATCGGTACGTTCCTTTATAGCATCCAATATTGGCCGGGCCGCCTTGAAATCCATATCGGCAACCCATAGCGGAATGGCATCCGGGTTCCCGTATAAAGTTTCAAGCTCGGAATATTTTTCGGCCCCTGTCCGGCTTCTGTCTATTATTTCATCAAAATCATATGTCATATGCTTTAATCATTCCTTAAATATTTTTATAAATGATAACTTTCCTTTTTTCCTAATGAGTACAAATATTTATTTTCAGCATCTCTTTCGATATTCAATTTATATTCTACTATACTATTGTTTCTTCATCAATTTAGATGACAAGAGGATAGTAACCTTATTTTAACTAAATTTTGAACTCCATACCGTCAATCAACCCCTCAATATAAAGAGCTTTATAAATCAGCTCGGAAATATCGTTATTCAACTTATCATAATTGTTCAGCAGTTCTAATTTATCATTCTGCAAATTGTCGGCCAATAGCTTTCTTGTTTCAATGAGCCTGTTCTGAATATCTATGTAAATGTCTTTCACGCATTCTTTATTGCATATACTGGATATTCTGCCGTAAACCATCTCATCTATTGCCGCTCTGCTTTTTTGATTGCCCATTAATTACTACCTCCTCGATAAGTACAAAAATTAATCTACAAAACCGAACATATGTTCTTATTTAAGTATAATACTCTCGAGTGAGTTTTACAAGTGTTAAATAAAAAAGGAATAAAAAAGTAACTTCCTTTTGCAAGAGTTAATTCCATGTTACAGAATTTACCTTCGCACCTCTTTTGGAGTTAAATGACTGATACTTTTGATTGCCTGCCTGTGCTGCTAAGAGGCAATTTTATACATTCCTTCATGTTAATTATCTCCGGCGGCTTTATCCCCTGCCGAATCCACAGCACCTTTGAACAGTGCTACTGCCTGTTTCACAAAACCCGGTACCGGTGCTCCCATTTTGCCTGCGTTTTCTATGATACTTCCAAGTTCTGTGAGTATGTACCAGGTAATAGTCAGCGGACACAATATAACAGTATATTTGAAAGGCAGATCCACGGTTGGTATATTATTAATAATCATACCTAAAATTGAATCGAATATTGCAGTGACCAGGACGGCAACAATACAGCCTGTCTTATGCCACAAACCTTCTCTTGCAATCTTTGATTCCCAGCTGCCGCATTTAAAGGCTGCCATAAATCCTGTCAGCAAATCACAGGTCATACTGGCTATAAATATTACAACCAGCCAGCCGAACCAGCCAAAGCCTGCGGTAATTGCCGTAAATACTGCTGTCAGTGACGCTTTGAAGGCATTTATATTATTCTCCATAAAACTATCCTCCGTAACTTTTTGCTATTTTTATGATCAAGGCTTCAAAACTGGGATCAATTCCTCTTTTTTTCAGCCAGAAGCCGTATGGGGTATCGGCCTTTTCAGCAACTATTTTCAGTGCTTCCTCGAAGGCCGACAACCTGTCAATTTCAGACTTAATCAATGGGATAAAATTCTTTTCCGCCGCTGTTTTGGTGTTTCCTCCAAAATATCCGGCACCGGGACAGGTCTTGTTTTTAAACCAGCAATGGTATGGAAGTGTTGTGACAGATGGTACTATGCCGAACTTCCTGCACAATAAGGCATTTAACAGGATGATGCTTTTCTTCTGCTCCTCTGACATTTTGTCCGCGTCGAAGTTCCCTATATTTTCAATTGTTATGGAATTGACGTTCTGACTTCCGCTGAAGCCGCCTCCATCCTTTGTCAGAGGCCGCCCCGTACATATGCTCCCGTCTGGAAAGGTGCTGAAATGCTGGGCGATTTCACTCATTTTAAGTGATGAGACGTGATAGTTCTCCATACCCTTCATCAACTGAAAATGGTTGTTTTTCACATCTTTATATGCCGGTGACGCTGTATGATGCTGCTGGATATATTTAAACTTTTTAACTTCCTCAAGCTCAGGTATATAGGTTTTTAGTTCCTCCCGGCTCATCAGAATAAATTTTCCTTCTTTTTTCATTGTCTCCTCCTCGCAGTGACCCATAAACCAAGAAAAGGACTACCTGTGGGTGAAGGTAGTCCTTTTCTTGGGGGTGATGATATTAGTAGTTAAAATAGCGCATCTGGTTAGAGTTTAGACTATTCCGCAAGATACTCCGCAACAATTGTTCTATATTCATCCGGAACAACTCTATTTTGACTTCCTTCTGCAGGTTCCAAATCCCACCTGCCAATTTTAACAAGGTATGCATAGGATACTACTAAATACTGTTTTAACATGTTTATATTCCTCCTTTTAAAATTTCAATTTGAGATCTCAGTTCATTAATCTGTTGGGACATATCAATTACTGCTTCTGCCATAGCTGCCTTTTCTTCATCAACAGGTTCCAGAACAAACTGGGG
>JAEVZU010000015.1 GCA_023392075.1 Bacillota bacterium
GCTGTGTCTTGACAGTCTTGTTATTGTGCTCATCCGTTGCCGTCCAGGTTACGGTGGTTGTTCCTACCGGGAATACATCCGGAGCATCCTCCTCTACTGTGACCTTGAAGATATCGCTGTATTCAGGTGTTCCCAGTTCCACAGGAGTTCCCTCCGCCGCAGTGGCTTCCACCACCTTGTCTGCAGGTGCTTTCAGTTCTGGCGGCGTTGTATCCTCTACCGTTACCTGCTGTGTCTTGACAGTCTTGTTGTTGTGCTCATCCGTTGCAGTCCAGATTACGGTGGTAGTTCCTACCGGGAATACATCCGGAGCATTATCCTCCACTGTGACCTTGAAGATGTCACTGTATTCAGGTGTTCCCAATTCCACAGGGGTTCCCTCTGCCGCAGTGGCTTCCACCACCTTGTCTGCAGGTGCTTTCAGTTCTGGCGGCGTTGTATCCTCTACCGTTACCTGCTGTGTCTTGACAGTCTTATTATTGTGCTCATCCGTTGCCGTCCAGGTTACGGTTGTAATTCCTACAGGGAATACATCCGGAGCATTATTCTCTACAGTGACCTCGAAGATGTCACTGTATTCAGGGGTTCCCAATTCCACAGGGGTTCCCTCTGCCGCAGTGGCTTCCACCACCTTGTCGGCCGGCGCTTTCAGCTCTGGAGGCGTTGTATCCTCTACAGTTACCTGCTGTGTTCTGGTGGTAATATTGCTGTTTTCATCTGTTGCTGTCCAGGTTACGGTTGTAATTCCTATAGGGAATACATCCGGAGCATCATTTTCCACTGTTACCTTGAAGATGTCACTGTATTCAGGGGTTCCCAATTCCACAGGGGTTCCCTCTGCCGCAGTGGCTTCCACCACCTTGTCTGCAGGTGCTTTCAGTTCTGGCGGCGTTGTATCCTCTACCGTTACCTGCTGTGTCCTGACAGTCTTATTATTGTGCTCATCCGTTGCCGTCCAGGTTACGGTTGTAATTCCTACAGGGAATACATCCGGAGCATCCTCCTCCACAGTGACCTCGAAGATGTCACTGTATTCAGGTGTTCCCAATTCCACAGGGGTTCCTTCTGCCGCAGTGGCTTCCACCACCTTGTCTGCAGGTGCTTTCAGCTCTGGAGGTGTTGTATCCCTTACTATTATCCGTTGTATCCTGTCGGTACTGTTGTTATGCTCATCTGTTGCCGTCCAGGTTACGTTGGTTGTTCCTATCGGGAATAATCCGGGAGCATCATTTGACACTTCCACACCGAAAATATCTCTGTATACAGGATTACCTATATCCACAGGTGTTCCATCTGCTGAAGTCGCTTCAACAATTAAATCCAGAGGCGCTTCCAGTTCAGGCGGTGTCGTGTCTGCAATTGTAATTTTCTGAATGGCTTCACCAACATTGCCATTAACATCTTTTGCCGTCCAGGTTACATTCGTTGTACCAAATGGATATATCCCGGGTGCATTGTGGTTGATCGACTTGATTTCAAAGATGTCGGCTGCTTTTGCCTGTCCAATGTCGGTAACCTCTGTCATTTTGGCCGTAGCTTCTATAGTCAGATCCTCAGGCGGTGTTACAACGGGAGCCGTCTTGTCGGTTACGGTAATTTCCTGGGTACCTTCGGTGATATTATTATGTTCATCTATTGCCGTCCAGGTTACTATGGTTCTTCCGAGAGGATAAGCTCCTATACCATTATTTAATATCCTGACCTTAAATAAATCAGTTGCCGTGGCTTGCCCGATATCTACAGGCGTTTTTACTGAAGTGGCTTCTACTGTTATATTATTGGGAACCTTAAGTACAGGAGGAGTTGAATCTTTTACAGTTACCTTTTGTGTTCCGGAGCTGGAGTTACCGTTTGAATCTGTTGCAGTCCAGATCACATTAAAAGTACCGACGGTAAAGCCGTCTTTCGGAGCATTATTTGTAATAGTAACTGCGAAAATATCAGATGCCTCGGCCTCTCCCAATTCCACAGGAGTTTTATCGCCGGTGGCCTCTATAATTACGTCAGGAGGCACACTTATTACCGGTGCCGTTGTATCAACAATTTTTATTTTTTGAGTACCGGTTGCCTCGTTATTATTCTCGTCCCTGGCTTTCCACTCTACTTCGGTGACATCAAGAGGATAGTATTTGATGTCATTATTTGATATTTTTACCGTAAAAATATCTGTTGCTGTCGCTTTGCCGATATCTACAGGCGTCAGGATGGCCGTAGCTTCGATGGTTTTATCCTCCGGGACATGAAGAACTGGTTCTGTAGTGTCCTCAATAGTGACATGCTGAATTCCCTTTGTAAAATTGCCATGAGTATCTGTAGCTTTCCAGGTTACCGGAGTAGTACCTATAGGGTAATCCGCCAAACCATCATTGGTAAAGGTAACCGGGAAGATATCAAACGCTGAAGGCGTACCAAGCTCTACAGGTGTTCTTATTGCTGTTGCCTCTGCCTTTATATCTTTAGGCAGTGTAAGTACAGGATTTATGGTGTCTTCAACATACACCGACTGTTTAACCGAAGAGGAGTTCCCGTTTGCATCTCTTGCAACCCAGGTTATAACTGTCTGACCAACAGGGAATAGATTATCCTGGGGACCGTTGCGTGTAATGGTTGTATCAAATATGTCATACACTTCAGGCGGAACTATTGGAATTTCTGTCTTTTCTCCGGTGGCTTCTACCCTGATATCTTTCGGTATTGTTATCACTGGAGGAGTATTGTCAGTTATGGTTATATACTGTGATTTGGTATCTTCGTTCCCATTTTCGTCAACAGCTTTCCATTTTACTTCGGTTCTCCCAACCGTAAATTCCTCCGGAGCATTATTTGTAACCTCCACCGGGAATATATCCGTAGCCGTAGCTTTCCCAATGTTCAATTTAACATATCTGCTCGGTGCTTCCAGGGTTATATCCTCCGGTATAGTCAACTGAGGTTTGGTGGTATCCTGCACCTTTATCTCCTGAACACCTTCCGAAACATTATTGCTTTCATCGGCAGCCTTCCATGCCACAGAAGTGGTACCTATGGGGTAATCAGGCAGAGCATTGTTGGTTATATCTACATTGAAGATATCTGTTGCCAAAGCAGAGCCTATATCTACCTGAGTTCTTCTTCCGGTGGCTTCCACGGTAAGATTATCCGGCAGCTTAAGTGAAGGAGGCGTAGAATCAATCACTTTGACCTTCTGTGTTGCAGTCACCGTATTGTTATTTGCATCCTTTGCCGTCCAGGTTACAAGTGTTTCGCCAAGCTTGTATTTTTCCGGCGCATCGCTTGTTATTGTTACTGGAAATATATCTGTTGCAGTAGCAGATTCAAGTATCACAGGGGTTTCAACCGCCGTGGCTTCAACTACTCTGTCGCCCTGTACAGTAATTACAGGTTTTGTTGTATCATTAACAGTAATATACTGTACCACTTGAGACACAAAGCCTACGGAATCGGTAGCCTTCCAGATGACTTTTGTGGTTCCCACAGGGAATCCGTCTTTTGGGGCATCATTTTCCAGGGTCCAATCACTTACATCTGTTACCCGGGCTGTTCCAATTTCTATTGGTGTCTTAACCGCAGTTGCTTCCAATGTGATATCCCCAGGCGGTATGACAACAGGAATACTCTTGTCGAGCTTTATTTCTATGTTTTCAACAGAGCTGCTTTTGCCCACATTATCCGTTGCCCAATAGAAAATTTGGCTTATCCCCTCTGTCTTAAAGAGTATTGCAGTATTATCACCTGCAACAATTTTTTCTTCTCCGGACTCACCTGTTTTGTAATGAATTTCCTTTACACCAGAATAGGTGTCCTTTGCTGATAGGGTAAGTGTTACATCAAACTTGTTCCAGCCATTTTCATTCTTTTCCGGACTTAGTTTAGCCGTTACTGTTGGAACCGACTTGTCGATCTTGACGGTAAAGTTCTTTGCCTGTTCCTGATTTCCGGCATTATCTACGGCCCAATAAGTTATTGTGCTAGTCCCCTCAATATCAATATCTGCAGCAGCGCTTTGACCCTCCAGCTTAACAGGAATACCATCACCGATCCTGTAGAATATTGCATTTACGCCTGAAACGCTGTCTGTCGAGTCAAAGCTCACAGTTACCTTATCATCGTACCAGCCGGCCGGCTTCGGCCTTGGGTAGATAGCTGTCGTGACCGGCAAACTTTTGTCAATATTGATTGGTCCAAAGGTAACACTTGCAGAATTGTTGGCACTGTCAACAGCAGTACCGGTTGCAGTCTGGTTTGCTCCTTCTTCATTAAAAGTCTGCTCAGGAGTACAGGATTTAATGGTCGAAAGAGAGTCTGTAGCACTATAAGCCACGGATACCGAATGGCTTGTCCAGGTTCCGGCAATGTAGTCGGCTCCGGTATCATCTTTTGCACTAACTGAAATAAAAGGTGGAGTCTTGTCTACCAGATTTGAATTGTATGTCCCTACTTCCACGTTGAACACAACTGAATTAGCACCGGGAATACTTGCTTTTACCTGTAAGGTTTGAATAATCCCGGCATACGTGGAATAGACCTGATACCCTTCACCCACATAATTTGAATATGTATTGGCAGCTGACGCCATACCGTTGGAATCGGTTGTAACCGTTAGGAATCTGCTGTTATAGCCTCTCATAATCGAGGTTATCATGCTATTTGCAGTAACTTCAAAGGTTACGGAAACACCAGCCACAGGCCTGCCGGAAGTATCTTTTACCACGACTGCCTGTGGCAGCATGAAGCCTCGCCCTCCCGGCGCCGATGCAGTGGGTTGAGTCAGTTTCATCTGCTGATTCAGTGGAGAAACTGCATATAAGGTCTCCCCTGTTTCTCCGGCAGAATATACTTCATTCATACTTGGGACTACTGCCAAAGAAACTAAAAGTATTATCAGCGAGCAGTATACCCATTTAAATTGTTTACCCGTGCACCTAGCAAAAGCTTTAAACGGTTCCTTTAAATGTTTCATTTGCATTCCTCCAATAAGATTTGGTTTTGAATTGTTTGGTATCCGACATTAAATTGTTACCTGCCTCCTGATTTTAAGCAGGCGACCTTAGCTGAAACCTCCTTCTCATATAAAGGAATTTTTATCCTGAAAATAACAACTCGAAAAAACACATCTGCAATATACATAATTTGTATGATATTAAAAAATTTGGTTGTTATATAGATAAAAAGTATTACTATAATAGTAAAACCACTAAAATAAATTACAAAATATACCATCCCAAAAGCAATCCTATAATTTAATATTGAAGTCCATAAAATTCATCAGGACGGAGGTTTCTTATGCAAACTAACGACGGCATCTCGGTAGAAAACTACAGAAAACTACTGAGGAGAGCAGCATGGAGATTGCAGTATAAGGCTCGTACTCAACAGTTAAAGGAATGTTATCTTCTTTTTGAAAGCCAGGTACACGACAACGGGTTTGAGGCAGAAATTTTATCAAATGTCTATATTAAAGAATTACTGGATTCTATACCATGGGAGAAGTGCAGATACATCATCCGGAGAATAATAATCGACGGCATGACGGAGCAGGAAGTCGCGTGTGAACTTAACATGACTCAACAGGGGGTGAATAAATGGAAAAAGAAAGGATTGGAATTGTTACGACAAACCCTGACAGATTCATACAAATAGTAAGACAGGCTCAGCAGGGTGACAAAGTGTCAATGAATGAAATAATTAATTTATTTTCTGATGATATCGAATATTTGTCCAGATACATAATGCTGCCTAGGGAAGATGCTATTCAATCTCTACGCGTTGAACTCATAAATATTGTTCATGACCAGATAACATTTTTTTAATTTTCCGGAAGATTGTATTTAGACTACCGAGGATTACTTGCAGGTAAGGGTAGTCCTTTTATATCTGTCAGGAAAGAAGGGGTGCAGGTGGAAACAAATATATTGATTACTTGCATAGCTGCAGTCAGTGGGGTTGTTTTTGGATATCTTACCCTCCAGGCAAGAGTCAAGGGAGAGTCAAAACAAAGCGGAATAGAAGTCGGACAGCTCAAGGCAGATATAGAATATATCAAACGCAGCAGTGACACGACTTTACTTGAATTAAGATGCTTGAACAAGACTGTGAACAACCATGCGGACAGGCTGGCAAGAGTTGAAGAAAGCACCAAACAGGCTCATCAAAGAATTAATGAGCTGCGAGAGGAGTTGGGAAAAGATGTGTCGTGTAAAATTTAAGTATCCCTAATAGTCCTGTATCATCCAAAACTGCTTTCAGTCATAGATCGGGCATGCATGGATTGCGTGAAGGCTGCGCTGCGTAGTGCCGGGTTCCGCA
Source organism: Bacillota bacterium (assembly GCA_023392075.1). Lineage (GTDB taxonomy): Bacteria > Bacillota > Clostridia > Acetivibrionales > DSM-1351 > Ruminiclostridium. The sequence continues at coordinate 6,307 of JAEVZU010000015.1, forward strand.
CGTTGGAATTTTTTGGACTAAACTCAAAACAAAGTAATAGTAAAAGAATTGGAGGAATGCGCAAATGATGGATAAACTAAAAAATTTAATCAATGTAAAAAGCATTGTTACGCTTGCATTGGTTTTTACCCTTGTTGTAATCGTCCTGTCAGGAAAAAAAATAGACTCGGATATTTTCCTGCTCTTCTCTAACAGTACTACCATGATTGTTACTTATTTCTTTACAAGGAAAACGACTGATGAAAATAAGTAGGTTAGCGTTCCCGGCCGGTATCCATCAATGATTGCTGCGAAGGCTTCCAATCGACGGATACCGGTATACGGGCTTATTTTACCATAGGTATGAATTCTCCGTAACCTTTGTCTGACATTTCTTCGACAGGTATAAACCTCAAAGAGGCACTGTTGATACAGTATCTTAAACCACCCTCGTCAGACGGACCATCCTCGAAAACATGTCCCAGGTGGCTTCCGCCCACTCTGCTGGTAACTTCCGTCCTGTACATCCCATGGCTTTTGTCCTCATTGTATTCTATAACCTCATCATCAATAGGCCTTGTAAAGCTTGGCCAGCCACAACCCGAATCAAATTTATCCGATGATACGAACAGGGGCTCTCCTGTGACAACATCAACATAGATGCCTTTCTTTTTATTATCCCATAACTCATTTTCAAAAGGTGCTTCTGTTGCCTTTTTCTGAGTAACCTCATATTGTTCACGGCTTAGCTGTTGCTTCAGAACTTCATCCTCAGCCTTAGAGTATCTGGAGCTGTCAACCTTTCTGCCGGCTTCCTTTTTAAGACTGTTTATCAATTCAAAGTCAATATGACAGTACCCGTTGGGGTTTTTATCAAGATAAGCCTGATGATATTCTTCAGCCCTGTAGAAATTAGAGATTGGTAAAACTTCAGTCAGGATCTTTTTGGAATATTCAGTTTGCTTTTTATCTATATATTCCTCGATAGCTCTTTTGTCGGCAAGATTTTTGTAGTATATTCCGGTTCTGTATTGAGTTCCGACATCATGACCCTGCCTGTTTAAAAGTGTGGGATCTATTATGCGGAAATAGTAGTCAAGGAGTATGTTTAAAGGCAGTCTTTGAGGGTTGTATTTTAAATAGACAGCCTCGGCATGCCCGGTGTTTTTGCTGCATACCTCCTCATAGGTTGGATTTTCTGTTTTACCATTGGCATATCCGACTTCAGTATGGATTACTCCCGGAATATTTTTTATAAATGCTTCAACTCCCCAGAAACATCCGCCTGCCAGCCATATTTCAGAAAAAGTTTTGTTTGGATTTATCATAATTTCACATCCTTTTTACTATATTATTTATAGCGCTCCATCTTTACGCCTTATTACAGTTAAATTTACCCTAAACAAACGGCTTTTAAACCAGGCTTCCGTTTTTACCTAATTGTGGTTACTTTTAGGCAAAAGTGCTAAAATAGATGTTAATAACAATTAACATTAATTAATATTAATTAACATCAGTGAGCTATAAAGCCTTGTTATGTCCATATATTATAGTTAATAGATAATACCATATTATCATTTGAGGAAGGTGAATTGCAATGAAGACATTAATCTGGGCCCATAGAGGTGCTTCGGGCTACGCTCCCGAAAATACCATGGAGGCTTTTAAGCTTGCACACCAGCAGCAGGCTGACGGTATCGAACTTGATATTCACATGACCAGGGACGGACATCTGGTGGTTGCACATGATGAAACAATAGACCGCTGTTCAGACGGCAGCGGACGCATAATAGACAAGACATTAAAAGAGCTTCTGTCCTACGATTTTTCAAATAGCCTTCCCAACTATAAAAACATCAAAATTCCTACTCTGGAAGAGGTATTACATTTTGTAAAAGGTACCGATTTGACAGTGGATATCGAAATAAAGTCAGGGTTGGTTAATTATGAAGGCATTGAAGAGAAAGCCACCTCTCTGGTTTCTAAAATGGACATGAAGAAAAGAGTCCTCTATTCCTCTTTCAATCACTATAGCCTGATGCTGATTAAACAAATAGACAAATCTATCCCCATAGGATTGCTGTATACCGAAGCAATGGTGGATCCCCACATTTATGCGGCTCATTTGACGGCTGAGGCAGTTCATCCCTTCTACTATACACTTGCGGTTCCCGATACTGTCAAAAAGTGCAAAGAAAACGGTATTCTGGTTAATCCCTGGACGGTAAACACCACCGAACACCTTACCTGGATGTATAAGGAAGGCGTTAATGCGGTTATTACAAATTATCCTGATACGGCTTTCAAAATCAGAAGACAGATGAACAGGATGTGACGGTATACCGGGCAAAGTCAGGAATAGCACGTAGGAGGAACCTTATGAAGCTAAAATACAAACAGACCTTTTTAATAGGCTTCGGTTTTTTTGCCAGCTCCATTGCATGGGCTATGTACAATAATTATGTACCGGTACTGTTAGGAAACTATCTCACAAGTACCACCCTCATTGGATTGGTAATGACTTTTGACAATATCTTCGGAGTGATATTCCAGCCTGTATTCGGAACATTATCGGACAAAACCATGACCCGCTTCGGCAGGAGAATGCCCTATATATTAATTGGAATACCGGTATGCGCGGCCGCCTTTCCCTTCATACCTTTTACTAAAACACTATTTTCATTAATGGCGGTTATTATAATTTTTAATTTTGTAATGTCCACATGGAGAGCTCCTGTTGTGGCCCTTATGCCTGATCTGACGCCCGCTCCGCTGAGAAGCCAGGCCAATGGAATCATCAACTTTATGGGAGGTCTTGGAAGTCTGTTCTCCTTCTTTGCCGGAGGTCTGCTGTTCAAACTGGGAGGCATGCCTCTGCCCTTTGCAGCCAGTGCTGTTCTCATGCTTGCTGCCGTTATTGTTTTAAAGATTTTTGTCAAAGAAAAATCTGCCCTGCCGGCTCAAAATCATGCCTGTCCTCAGGAAAGTACCGGCGGGTTACATGCAGCGGACCCGGGCAGAAACAAAAGTCTTATTTTTTTACTGCTTGCCATCTTGTTCTGGTTTACTGGCTATAATGCGGTAGAAACCTTCTTCAGCCTCTATGTTACCAACACCTTGCGGGATACTTCGGGTAATTTTCTTACCGCGGGAGATGCTTCGCTGCTGCTGGCAATGTTTTCGCTGACTTTTCTGGGCTTCTCAATACCGGCCGGTTTTATCTCTGCAAAGTTAGGCCGGAAAAGAACTATTCTTACCGGACTCACGGGTGTGGCACTTTTATTCACTCTGATGCTTTTTACTGATAATATATGGGCCTTGAGAATACTTCTGCTTTTGGGAGGCATCTTCTGGGCCTGTGTAAACATCAACTCTCTCCCCATGGTAGTTGAAATGGCTCACTGGAAGGATATCGGCAGATATACAGGCTACTACTATTTCTTCTCCTTCAGTGCGGCAATAATAAGCCCCATACTGTTCGGATTCATCCGGGATCTGGTAAGCAATTACAATGCCATTTTCGTATATTCTTCTATATCATTTGCTCTGGCAATAATATGCATGCTTTTTGTAAATCACGGAGAAGCCTAATTTGTCATTATTAATACCACCTGTTTTTTCTGCTGCCGTCCAAAACTCTTCAGAAGTAATTTCAGGATTCACCTGGATAATTCACATTATATACACAAAAAAATCGAATAAGGTCCGGTTATAAATAATTATTTATCTCTCTTCATACAGGAAATCCACTACTTCAGCCCCTGCATTCTCCTCTATGAAGCGCAGGACTTCGTCCAATACTGCATTAGCCTGTGTTCTGCTGTCAGATACACAGGCAGTGCCTATTACGATGGTTTGATAGTAATCCTGTGCATCTACTTCTGCTATGGAAATATTAAATTTGTTCCGTGCCCTCTGTACCAAACTCTTCACAATCATCCTCTTGTCCTTGAGTGAATGGCAGGTTGGAGCATAAAGCTTAACAGTCAGTGACGATACTATCATACAGCCTCCTTGAATACGCAATTTAGCCCATTGCCACGGCGGTAAATCAATATCCCAGTTCCTCTCCCACAAGTATTACCTTAATCCTTTCCTTATGCCTCTGGTAAGCTGAAACCACATAATTGCAGCAAATTCTGGCCGGGCCCGAGCAGCCGCTTGCCATTTCGCCGGGCTGTCCATTGAAGGACATACATTCCCCCTTTTCCTTGCAATAGGTCTGGCAGGAAAGTCTTGTAGCGTTTGCGGGAGCAGCAATAGTTTTTACCCTTATTATTGCTTCGTTCAAATCCTTTACCAGTTTGTTATAACCTGCGATAATAATTACCGATTTTGGCCCGAAACAAATTGCCGCTACCCTGTTGGAATTGCCGTCGACATTATATAATTCCCCGTTTTCAGTTATGGCATTCGTACTGCATATATATGCATCAGCAGAAAAGGAATCAATAAATATCTTATTTATCTGCTCGCCTGTAAGTCCTTCCTCATACCTGTCCAAAAAATTATACCTTCCCGAACGCAGCAGGTCTATGACACCGCTTTCAAACAAGGTCATGGCACCGCCGACTCCGACAGTATCCCCGTTCTTCAGCAGTTCGCGGACCTTTTCAGGTATCTGGGCTTTTGTTTCAACATAATGCACCTGCATATTGTTTTTTTCAAGATTCTTCATTGTCTTGCCTATTCTTTTGGCGATAATTGCCTTTGTATTTATATCCATAGTGTTTAACCCCTTTCTATATATTACTCTCCAATATATTCAAAACGCCTGAAGGTCAGACCATCCCGTTGAACCATCTCATCCCACATGGCAGCGGGACGCACCCATATCCCCATTTCACCATAAAGTGCCTGATAAATCACCATATCCTCCAGTGTTTCACTATGTTTAGCCACATAAAGCACTCTGTATTCGTTTCCTTTAAAATGCCTGTATTTTCCCGGTTTTATCTGACTCACCCTTGTCCTCCTTCCGCCTCCTGACTTTCCAGAAGCCTCACCAGCGCATTTTCAAACGCCTCATTATTTTCTGCGGTACGTTTTTTCATAGGCCGGGTCCTGCCTCCCGCTCTGCGCACCTTTTGACCCAGATGCCTTTCAAAAAGCAGCCTGTCAATGTTCTGGTCGGTATAAATAAGTCCGTTCTGATTTAAAACCTTGGCACCCTTTCCCAACCCCATTGCAGCAACGCCATAATCCTGTGTAACAACAATATCTCCGCACTTTAACAGGTTTATAAGTTTTATATCCACACTGTCCCTTGCTTTGTCTACGGTAATAACCGTACTGTAGCCGTCAAAAAGCTCATGGCTTGTATCAATGATCATTGTCACCGGAACTTTATATTTTTTTGCATTTCTTACTATTATATCTTTAACCGGACATGCGTCAGCATCAACGAGTATCTGCATAAATAGCCTCCAAGCCTGAAACATATTGTAAAATAATTCGTTGTAAATATCCCATTCAATGAGCAGCCGGAAGGCTTCTTATAGTGAAAGCAGTATCTTTTCAACACGTGCAAGTTCATCCCGGATTTTCAGCTGCTGAGGACATTTTTTTCACAGAGCCCGCAGTCTATGCAGTCGGATATTGCTTTTCCGCCATCTTTCCTGTAGCCAGCGAATTGTTTTTTGATAAACCATTCTTCGTTTTCCTGGTATTGAGGCAGACGCATGCAGCCGAACCCCAGTGAGGATACGTTTTCACCTGTTTTTCCAAAATCATTATAGTTCATGATAAACTTCTCCCTTTTCTATAAAATATTGCCTTATTATACCACCGGACCCTCGATCTGTTTTTGAACTTTTAACAATTGCTTCAACCAGTATGGGTAGCCGCTGGCCGGACCAAGTGTGGCAAAGGTTGTACTCAAGCTGTTGACCGGATTTTGAAGGCAGCGTAGTCCAAATTACATTTCTACTGTCCAAAGTCGGATTAAGCATATATTTTACAAGATCACACCGCTGCGGGTATATTTATCCAAATTCCTCACAGAGTTCCTGTTAATAATGTTTGCAGACAATAGTATTTTTTCGATGGGCTCCTCCGGGTCATCCAGCTTTTTAAGGAGCTTGGCTACCGCCCTTCTGCCCATCATTTCCTTCTGAACCCTCATTGTTGAAAGTTCCGGAGTTACACTCCGGGATGTCTCTATGTCGTCAAACCCCATAATGGACACTTCCTCAGGTACTGCTATTCCCATATTTAATAAAACCTTCAATATTACAAGAGCTTCGGCATCGTTGCAGCAGAAAAACGCCGTGGGTATCCCTGCCCCGTTTTTCATTTCTTCAAATATCAGTGCTATTTCTTCACTGTCCAAATTATCAAGTTTGCGGTCAATTACGGAGTACCCGGGGTTATAATCAAGACCGTATTCTCTCAATGCCTTTAAGTATCCCTGATATCTGTCATAAAAGCTGACAGAGGCATAAATATCCCCCAGAAAACCTATATTTTTATGTCCGCCGTTTATCAGATATTCAGCGGCAAGGTAGCCGCCGCACTGATTATCTGTCAGTACGCAGTCCATAACCAGATCATCAAAATAATTATCTACCATAACAACAGGCAAAGCACAGGTTATTATGGCATTGACAGTCCTGCGGGATATCCTGCCAAGAGTGATTATCCCTGAAACCATACCATCTTTGACACAGTTTGGCATTTCAAATATTTCATCTTTTTCATCATAATAATGTATAATGGTATTCACATTGTTCTTCTTGGCTTCATCTTCAATTCCCAACTGAATGAAACTGAAAAACCCTATTGAATCCCTGGTGCTTTTGGCAATAACAAGGCAGAGATTGCGTGTTATCTGCTGCCGGGCATTGCTTTTATATTTGTAGCCCATGTTTTCTGCAGTATTCTCTATGGTTTTTCTTGTTGTTTCACTTATTCCGGGCATACCGCGGAGCGCCAGTGAAACTGTATTTTTGGAAATGCCCAGCTTTAATGCAATGGAGTCCATTGTTACTTTTTTTGGCATACATCCTCCAGACTCAAGGTTTACGTATATATTTATTCCTATGTAATTATGTATTGAATTATAGCATAAATAGGGTTATATTCAAAGCATATTGTAATATTACAAATAACATTATTTTTACTTTACATTTATAAAATTTTTGAGTATTATAATATTACATACGTTAGAATTTCCTGTTAAATAATCAGAACATTAACAAATCTGTAATATTATTTTTTTAAGGAGGCGCTGTAATGAAGATTATAGGCAAAGCTTTAAAAAATATTCCCTGGGAGGAAAAGCCCGAAGGTTTCGGCGGAGTTGTCTGGAGACATTCGGGAAATCCCATCATTGATTGGAATCCAACTCCGGGTACTGCAAGAGTATATAACAGTTCGGTTGTTCCCTGGGGCAGCGGTTTCGCAGGGATCTTCAGAGCAGACCACAAGGATGGTAAAGCCCGTATTCATGTTGGTTTCAGCAACAATGCCCTCAACTGGAATATTCAAGATGAACCCATACAATGGTACGACAGTGACGGAAAATCTTATCAGCCCAACTATTCTTATGATCCACGGCTTGTGGAAGTAGAAGGTACATATTATATCATCTGGTGCACCGATTTCGGCGGAGCCTCCCTTGGTTTGGGAATGACCAGGGACTTCAAGGAATTTATACGCCTTGAGAATCCATTTATCCCTTTCAACAGAAATGGAGTTCTGTTTCCGAGAAGGATAAACGGAAAATACCAGCTTCTCAGCAGGCCCAGTGATACCGGTCATACACCCTTCGGAGACATTTTTCTTAGTGAAAGTCCGGATATGATCCACTGGGGCCGGCACAGACGGGTAATGCAAAAGGGAGGCTCCGGCTGGTGGCAAAGTGTCAAGATCGGAGCCGGAGCTGTTCCCATAGAAACTACCGAAGGCTGGCTGCTGTTCTACCACGGTGTGTCCGGTACCTGCAACGGTTTTGTTTACAGCTTTGGAGCGGCACTGCTTGATATAGATAATCCCTCCAGAGTCCTGTACCGCACCAGGGATTACCTGCTGACTCCCGAAAGACCTTATGAAACCGCAGGCTTTGTACCCAATGTCGTATTCCCGTGCGCAACCCTGACTGATGCCGATACCGGAAGAATCGCCATATATTACGGTGCTGCCGATACCTATTCAGCCCTGGCATATACCAGGCTCGACGAATTAGTAAGCTTTATAAAATCACATTCGGAACTGCTGGCAGGAGATTCTGAAGAATTTAGATAATGTGGCTCAGGAGGCTAATATGGAGAAAAATGATATTAAAAACCTCGTAAGTGAATTGGAGCAAGAGCTTAAGAATAATATTCTGCAGTTCTGGATCAATCATTCGGTTGATGATCAAAACGGCGGCTTTTACGGGTATATATCCAACGGATTGTCTCCCGATGCAAAACACGATAAAGCCTCGGTCCTTAATTTCAGAATACTTTGGACCTTCTCCGCAGCTTACAGATATTACAGAGATGAAAAGTATCTTATAATGGCAAAAAGAGCTTACGATTATATAATCAAACACTTTATTGACGATAAATATTCAGGTGTGTATTGGATGCTGGATTACAAAGGGAACCCTGCAGATACAAAAAAACAGACCTACTCCATTGCTTTTGCAATATATGGCCTGTCGGAATTCTACAGAGCTGCCGGCATGAAGGAAAGTCTGGATTATGCTGTGCAGCTGTACCGGTCAATAGAAAACAATATTTATGATGCCTCTCAAAAGGGTTACATAGAGGCCCGTGCAAGGGACTGGTCACCTACAGCCCATATGAGTTTAAGCGGTAAGGATATGAATGTTGAAAAATCCATGAATACTCACCTGCATGTGCTTGAAGCCTACACAAATCTGTACAGGGTGTGGAAGGACAAAGGTCTGGAGAGAAGCCTCCAGGAATTGATAAATGTTACTATTGACCATATTATTGATCCTCTCACCTTCCAATTCCGGCTTTTCTTTGACAGGAACTGGGCCTCACTTTCCAAAACCGTTTCCTACGGACATGATATTGAAGGCAGCTGGCTGTTGTACGAGGCCGCAGAAGTATTGGGAAATGAGGCTTTGCTTTCAAAAGTTCGGTTGATATCTGTTTTAATGGCCAAAAAGGTATTTTCCGACGGCATAGACAGAATTAACGGAGGTCTTTTTTATGAGATGGAAAACGGTTCACTGGAAGACTTTAAGGAGTGGTGGCCCCAGGCAGAAGCCATGGTGGGTTTTACCAATGCATATCAGCTGACCGGAGAAGCATGTTATCTGGATGAGGCCTTCAGCATGTGGGAATTCATTAATAAACACATTATTGACAGGTTAAACGGTGAATGGTTCTGGGGAACTACAGCCGACGGTTCGCAGATTATCGGAGACCAAAAGGCCGGACCCTGGAAATGTCCATACCATAATAGCCGGATGTGTTTCGAAATGCTGGAAAGGCTGGGTAAGTTAACTCCTTAAAATAAACAATATATTTGTAGCCATGGAGAAAAATTTTATGATATTTGATGAGAGACTCCAGTATCTGGTTCAGGAACATAACAGTCTGACAGGCAGGAAAAATTCAAAATTAAAGGGCGGAAACGGTATTTTTGACAGATACCGATATCCCATAATTACCAATGAGCATACCCCTCTGTTCTGGAGATACGATTTAAACCGTGAAACCAACCCGTATCTCATGGAACGCATGGGAGTCAACTGTACCTTCAATCCGGGAGCTATTGAACTGGGCGGAACGATTTATCTGGTAGTCCGGTTGAAGGCACCGACAGGAAATCCTTTTTTGCAGTGGCTGAAAGTGATAACGGAATAGACAATTTCAAGTTTTGGGACTACCCTGTTGTAATGCCTGAAACTGAAAATCCTGATATAAACGTATATGATATGCGACTGGTAAAACACGAGGACGGTTGGATATACGGACTTTTCTGCACGGAAAGAAAGGATCCCGCCGCACCTTCAGGTGACACTTCAAGTGCCGTTGCAGCATGCGGTATAGCAAGGACAAGGGATCTGAAAAACTGGGAGCGCCTGCCCGACCTTAAGACGTCCTCTCCGCAGCAGCGCAATGTAGTGCTTCACCCGGAATTCGTCAAGGGCAGGTATGCTCTCTATACCCGACCGCAGGACGGTTTTATCGACATCGGCAATGGCGGCGGTATTGGATTCGGCTATACCGACAGTATGGAGGAAGCATGCATTGATGAAGAAATTCTGATGGAATGCAAGGAATACCACACTATTAAAGAAGTCAAAAACGGCCAGGGCCCGGCTCCCATAAAAACACCGAAAGGCTGGCTCCACATTGCCCACGGAGTACGAAACACCGCTGCCGGCTTACGCTACGTGGTTTATGCCTTTTTGTCGGATCTTAAGCACCCGGAACAGGTCACAAAACGTCCGGGAGGTTTCCTTATAGCTCCCGAAGGTGAAGAACGTATCGGGGACGTATCCAATGTTGTATTCTGCAATGGGGTTGCAGCAAAGGCTAACGGAGATATTTTCATTTACTATGCCTCTTCCGACACAAGGTGCCATGTTGCAGCCACTACAGTGGACAAAATGCTGGATTATGTTATGAATACGCCCGAGGACCCGCTGAGAAGCTATGCCTGTGTGCAGCAGAGATCAGAACTGATTTCCGGGAATCTTGAATTGATCAACAGCAGGAAAATTATACTATAAACACACTGCAAGATACGGAACTTTTCATGTCAAAGTCTTTGAATACATGAAATATTTTGAATAGGAGGACTTTTATGATTTTAAGTCACGGAGATCTGCCCCTGGAGGAGCTGGAAAAGTATACCGGGAGTACTCCCTGTCCCGCCGACTTTGATATTTTCTGGGACAAGGCACTGGATGAAATGCATGCTGTAGTTCCGGAGGCAGAGCTTATTCCTTCCGATTTTATCACCGTACCCTTTGCCGAGTGCTTTGATCTTTATTTTACAGGTGTCGGCGGTGCACGTATTCACGCGAAGTATCTGAGGCCCAGAGCTCATACCCGGCCTCATCCCGCTGTCCTGAAATTTCATGGCTACGCCTGGAACGCTGGCGACTGGTGTGACAAACTCAGCTATGCTGCAATGGGTTTTTGTGTGGCAGCTCTTGACTGCAGAGGCCAGGGGGGGTTGTCCGAGGACAGCGGAGGTGTAAAAGGCCCTACTTTGCGTGGACACATCATCAGAGGTTTGGAGGACTCTCCCGAGAAAATGTTATTCAGACAAATTTACCTTGATACAGCTCAGCTGGCGAATATAGTTATGAGTTTCCCCGAGGTGGATGAAAACCGGGTATGTACTGCAGGCGAGTCCCAGGGCGGTGCACTGGCACTGGTTTGCGCCGCACTTGAACCGAGGATTGTGAAATCAGCCCCTGTGCATCCTTATCTCAGTGATTTCAAGAGATATTGGCATCTGGATGCACAAGATGAATTAAAAGAGTATTTTCGCTTTTTTGACCCGCTTCATGAGAGAGAAGATGATATCTTTACCAAACTTGGTTATATAGATATACAAAACCTTGTAAAGAGAATAAAGGGAGAGGTTATGTTCACCACCGGGCTTCTGGACAAGGTCTGTCCACCCTCCACACAATTTGCCGCCTATAACAAAATAAGATCAAAAAAGCAGCTGTTGCTGTACCACGATTATGCACATGAGTTTTACCCTCAATTGAATGATTACATATTCAAATTTATTTGTAATATTTGACCATAAAAGCTATAAGAAAATTTATCCGTAAAATAATTAAAACTTCTTTAAAAGTTCAATCAACCCTGTCTCCGATATCAGCTGCTGCCTTATGCGGTTGCCCATATTAGTGTCCAACGGCTTTTCCGTGCGGATCATCTTGTTAAATATGGTCTCTGAAAGCTCCCACTGCTCCTTCGTCTCGATGATCTTGTTTTTTAAAAGCTGTGGGTCACCTGAATAACCCATGTCCCCGTTCATAATATTTATATATTCCATTAAAATTGTTCTGGCCCCATGTATCATCCATATATCAAAGCATATTCTGTCCAGCATGGGCCAGCCTTCCGATTTATAATAATTATCCAGACTGCAGCCTTCGTCACATAATTCAGCAAACCTCTCCATGGCTTGTTTCCCGTAATATCTTGTATACAATCCATCCTGTGCTTCCGGTGCTGAAAAATTATCAGAAATTGAATGAAAAAGACCCCCAACTTCTTCTTTGAATGCGGTTCCTCTCAGACTGCCAGCATCCACCTCCACTGTGCAGCATTTTATGTAATGGCAGCAGGCTTTCTCTATTTCATGTTTTGATATGACTCCTATCTGATTATTAAACTCATATGGGACATAATTTTCCATGGTCACCATATATGGAAGTTTCTCAGCGTAATAAAAATTATCTGTATCGTGATAAAGTATTATATTATTGTGATCATCAACTCCGGGATGAAAATTTTTGAGGTCAAAATAAGGATCATATTTTCTGTAAAAGCCCAGCATTTCAAATACTGTGTCAAAGATCACCATATGCCCCTGGTCTAAAAGACTTTCAATAAATCTGACCGCTTCGCCGTCCTCTTCCTTAACATATGTATTTATCTTTACATATTTTGTCCATAATGGAACCAGATTTCTGCTCAGATTGTACATGCGAAAGGTACCTGTTGTCCGGTTGTGCCAGAAGGTGGGATTCACATCCCTTATGAATAAAGCTGCAATGAGTTTTTTATCTAATTTGAATTGATTCAGTAAAATGTTGTAAACAGAGGTTTCAAAACAGTTCAGCTGTAAGGAAAACATGTCAGGTGCCCCGTCTTTTTCCCTGAAAAAGCTTAAATCCTTTAAATCTGATTTCTTCATATTCATCTCCATTCCGGCAAGGAAATAAATTTTATGTCTGTATAATCAAAAAATTAATTCCCAAGCATTTTTTTACAAATATGTATACTATAGTATATATATTACACCTTTTTTAACATTTTTACATAATTTTTTGGAATTGTCCGGTGAAAGCTTTAAAGTTGTCAGTAAAAATAAGGGAATGTCTAGAAATGACAGTCCCTTATTTTTCAATGCAGTCAATGGTTTAATTATTGCTCACCAGGTACTCCGAAATCAGGTGTCCCGTCTTCATTCCATTTTAATTCCCTGATGAACGTATGTCTGTTAGGATCATACAAAGGCTCTTCCACTTCTTTATAGGTACGTGCATGATAAACGAAAATATCCTTTTTACCGTCTTCGGATACTGTAAAACTGTTGTGTCCCGGACCATATTGACCTGTTTCCTCACTTGTTTTAAACACTGGCCCGGCAGCCTTTGTCCAGGACAAAGCCTCCAGTAATTCGGAGTTGTCATCTGCACTGAGTAAACCCATACAGTAGTTGGAATCTGTTGCACTTGCAGAATAGCTGACGAATATCCTGCCGTTTCTCTTTATAACAGCAGGTCCTTCATTTACATGGAAACCAATCTGTTCCCATCTGTAAGAGGGATTTGAAATCATTACGGCCTTTGAAGCTATAGTCCAGGGGTTGCTCATTTCGGCAATATAAAGGTTTGACAGGTTTCTGCGTTTTTCCGCCCAGATCAGATATCTTTTGCCTTTATGCTCAAAAGTAGTGGAATCCAGTGAAAAGTCGGTAAATGCAGTTATATCGGCTTCACTTTGAATCTTTCCTTTTTCCTCCCACATATGAGCCATCGGATCGGAGCCTGTGCACTCCAGTACGTACGGCCGGATTTTCCATGCATCCTCCGCTTCTCCGGCAGCAAAGTATATATACCATTTCCCATCTATATTGTGTATCTCAGGAGCCCATATATGCTTGCTCATAATACCTTTTTTATGTTTTTTCCATACAACAGCAGGTTGGCTGTCAGCCAGGCCATTTATAGTTTTTGATTTTCTGATCTCAATCCGGTCATATTCCGGCACAGATGCCGTAAAGTAGTAAAATCCGTCTGTATGCTTGTATATCCAGGGATCTGCTCTCTGCTCCAAAACCGGTTTTATTAATATTTTCTCTGTCATTACATTTCACCCTTGTCATCGTAATTTTTGTAAATCAATTTGATCCCCGCAGCACTATAAATTAATATTAAAACTATACCAATTGCCAGTATTCCCTCAGTATTTTTTACCCCAAACACAAATTCCCGAATTATCGATTCCTGAGAACACTAAAGTGGTTTTCCAATTTTCCCAGTCCCACGAAGGTATTACCTTCGAAGTTTGTTCAATATATTCCGATCCGGATTTCTTATCCGGGTCATATATCTTCATGTAAATGGTATTATCAGCTTTGAATTTCCAGGTGCTCTTTCCTGTTCCGTCATCAATTTTTCCATTTGACTTCAGAGTAATTTTTTTGGAGGAAAGCTGCTGATTATTATCTTTATCAAGCACAATGGTCTCCCAGTCACCAACCAGGAGTTTTTTTTCCAGCTTCTGTTCCGTTTCCCCGGCATACCTTTCAGGAGATATCAGCGGCCAGCCGTCATCCGACCAGAGTATTTTTCTTACGTGCAGGTATGGCCAGTTTGTATCCTTGTCTCCTCTTGCATGATGCACAATAAAGTAGTCTTTGCCTTCCTTCAAGACCGAGTTGTGTCCCGGCATTACCCAGCCGTCCTCTCCTCCGAATTTGTATCCCCCCATTATTTTGGTGCCAACATCATTTGGCGGCAGTTCGGTATCAGTCATAACATTTCCGTTAAAGTCAACATACGGCCCTGTTATTTTATCAGCTCTTCCAACTCTTACATTGTAGTCCTTTGACAGAGAATCATACGATACAAACAGATAATACTTTTTATATTCAGGATTGTAGATAATATATGGCCCCTCAATTGCAGAGGCCACACTATTGCTTCTTGTAGCGATCAATGAAGGTTTGCACCCTTCCTTTATCTTTCCTGTGGTTTTATCCAGTTCAACAATAAATATTCCTCCAAAGAAGGATCCGAAGGACATATACAGGTTTCCCCCGGTATCATAAACAGGATTGGGATCTATGGCATTCCAGCGGGAGGAGCTTGTTGACTTAATTACTTCACCTTTGTTTTCCCAGGGGCCTTCCATGGCTTTGCCGGCGGCCAGTCCTATAAAGGATTGATTTGTGCCGAATCTTGAGGCTGCGTAGTACAGGTAAAAGGTATCACCGATTTTTATTACATCCGGTGCCCACAGTGTTCTGGCTCTGGTCCACTTGCGCGCATCATCCGGTACTTTTGAAAAAACCCGGCCCACCCATTCCCAATTGATAAGATCCTTTGACCTTCTTATTGGTATTCCGCCTTTAGGTGTGCCTCCCACCTTTACATCCGTTGTTATTGTGTAATACCACTCTCCGTCTTTAATAACGGAAGGATCGTGAAAATTAAGGTTGCCCCACTTTGTTTCATCATTGGTAACAGAGTGGTCATACAGAGTCTCTTTGGGAGGTTCCGTCGGATATGCTGCGGATAAATTATTTTCATTACTACCGCAGGCGGTTAAATTAAAAATAAGTAATCCTGCCAGAATGGCTGCAATAATTTTTTTCATATGCCCCCCTAACCTTCAACATATTTCATACTTACTTCTTTTTGAGTTCCTCTTTGGAGTTATTCTCATAACTCGCACAGGCACGGGAAAACAAGGCCGAATTTAGCCTTTTACAGCACCCGCCGTCATACCGTCAATAAAATATTTCTGGAAGGCTACAAATAGTATGAAAATAGGGATAATTGAAAAGAAAGAGCCTACAATCAACAGATCATAGTTGTTACCATAAGGTGTTAATAACGTCTTCAAGCCTATGGGAAGGGTAAACTTGCTCTGATCGCCCAATACCATAAACGGCCACAAGAGATTGTTCCAGCTGTTCATACCGTTTAATATAGCCATAGCCGCAAAGGAAGGCTTCATAATCGGCAGGATCAGTCTGAAGAATATCAAATATTCATTGGCCCCGTCAACCCTTCCTGATTGAATAAGCTCCATGGGTATACTTCTCAGGTATTGCCTGAAGAAGAATATGGTTCCAGCATTTGCAATACCCGGTACTATGATAGCACTGTAGCTGTTCATCATATGAAGATCATTGATCAACGAATACAGCGGAAGCAGTAATATTTCAAAAGGTACCATCATTATCAGCAGTACGCAGATAAACAGCAAATTACGTCCCTTGAAGTCATACGCCGCAAAACCATAGGCTACAAAAGCACTGACAAACAGTGTCAGCACAACCTGGCCGATGGTGAGAAACATACTGTTCTTAAACCACATAAAATAATCATGGTTTCCGGTAAAAAGAAATTCAAAGTTCTTGAAACTCATGACATTCAAGTCAAATTTTAAATTCAGGCCATAACGGATCAAATCTGCACCCGGTTTAAAGGAAGAAAGCGCTACTGCATAAAAGGGAAGCATAATAACTATAAACAAAACCGAAAAGAATATAAGCAGGAGTATTTTTGCAATTAAATTTTGTTTTGTTCCACCAATGCGTGTATTGTTCACCATTAATCCTCCTCCTTCTTGAATGTTCCCGAGAGCTTAAGCTGAGTAAGATTAATAGTCATTGCCACTATTAAAAGAACTATACCAACTGTAGCGGCATATCCCAGCTTGTTCTTTTCTATACCCTGTCTATATAAATATCCGACTATTGTCAAACCAATATTTTTCGGAGAGTTATTTCCATTAAACATCATCAGGCTTTCGGTAAACATCGCCAGACCAGCGTAGATACTAATAGTCAAAACATATATGGTTGTAGGTTTCAACAATGGCATTGTAATAGCCTTGAACTTCTGCCAGGCTGATGCACCATCTATTGATGCAGCTTCATAATATTCATTGTCAATACTTTTTAAACCGGAGAGATAATACAACATATTGACACCTGTCCATCTCCAACAGGCAAGAGTCAATAAGGCAGCCATACTTAGATTTTGATCCTTCAGATATTTTAAAGGACCTATTCCAAAAAGAGATAAAATTGAGTTCATTAATGAGCTTTCCATTTCTCCGAAGATCAAACGGAAAATAGTACCCGCCACAGCAACTGAAGTTAAAGCCGGAAGGAAGAATGAAGATTTAAAAAATTCTCTTCCCCACATAACCTTACTGTTAATAAGACATGCAAATAACATAGGGAACGGTATTAATAGAACCAGAGTGCCAACCATATATACAACACTGTTTGTTATTGATTTAAGGAATACTTTATCTGTAAGTAATTTAGAATAATTTGCCGTTCCGATCCACTTTGGATCCTGACCCAGCATCCTCTCCTGAAAACTCATAACAAATGAGTTCGCAAGCGGAAACAGCCAAAATATCAAGAATATGATTACGAATGGTAAAACAAAAATGTAGGGTGCAACTTTCTGAGAATAAACAAACTTCTTTATCATATTCAATACTCCCCCTTTCGTGATAAAGTAACTGCAATATAGCGTATAGTACATGAGGCTGCTGCTAAACTGAAACAATTGAATACATGTGGAAATATGATAGCGCCCCAGAACCAACTTTTTTAAATGGGATTGCCCACAAAGTACATGCCTGAAATTCATACAGCTCATAACAAGTTGTTTAGCTGTAATTTCAGGCGTGTACCTTCAATGGAGCTTCCGATTAATAAAATTGTATCTGCGCACTGTAATCAAGAGGACTTCCTGTATGGCATTTATTTCATTTTGCAGTAACAGCCTCACATAGCGTCCGGATATGAAATATATGGCAGTTCTTAATCATATCATCTGATTTTATGCAACATGTGCCCTTTATTCCCTGCTATTACTTCAATTCCTGAGTAATTTGCTCCTGAGCTTCATCCAAAGCTTCCTTGACATCCTGACCATCTTCAAAGATAGCATTTAATGTAACTGTGCAGAGGATATTGTTGATAGTCGGTGAAGCCTTAACTGATTTAATAGCTTTAATTTCATTTTTTATTTCATTTAAAGTATCAAATGCATTAGTCTTGAAGTATTTAACATATTCATTTTCCGGATTGTGAGTAACGGCCTTGTCAGCCCATACATCCATGTTAACAGGATCGAAACCTAAAGTGTTCCAGATTTCGGTAGTAGCCTCTTTTGAAAGTTTTGCGAATGCTACAAATTCTTTTGCAAGCTGAACATTTTTAGCAGTCTTGGTAACAACTGTACCTGTTCCGCCCAGACCAACCGAACGTGGGTCGCCTTCTTTGAATACCGGCAATGGAGCAATTGCATATTTACCGTTAAGATCCTTCATTTCATTTATGAATCTTGACATGAACCATTCAGGCATTAACGCACTTGCATAGTTACCCTTGTTATATTCACCTTTAGCTTCTTCAGTATCGGGCTGTCCGCCGGGGATAGTATGGATAACATTGTTCTTCTGCAAATCTGCCAGCATTTCCATAGCTTTAATCATTTCAGGTGAGTTAACCTTTGGCTGGCCATTATCATCTGTAAAGTCTGAATTCTGCTGGGCCAGAAGTAATGATGCCTGCCAGGTAGCCGACGTATCAGCTGTTCCTAAATATTTTCCGGTCTTTTCATAAACCTGGATACCGGCTTTTTTGTAATCATCCCAGGTCTTGATAGTTTTGTAATCAACACCTGCTTTATCCAATATTTCAGTGTTATAATATGCAAGAGTGGCACCTACGTGATAGTCAAAACCATAAACCTGGTCACCTTTGCTGTAGATTTCGACACGAGCAGGAACAGTTGTACTCTTGTATGGTTCAAATACATCATTCAGTGCTTCCAGGGGAACGTTGTCACCTTCAAGGAAGTTAGGGAATTTTCCAAGTTCGATATCGGCGATATCCGGAGCACCCTGACCGGTCTGTACAGCTATCAGAAGCTTGTTATGCATATCATCATAAGGCATAACGGTAACGTTTAGCTTGATCTGTTTGTCAGGATTTTTTTCATTCCACAAACCTAACATTTTATCCAGATGCTTACCATGCAAATCAACAAATGTCCAAAAGTTCATTTCTGTTGCATTTGTACCTGCATTTGCACCCAATTGCTGTGTCTCCACCGCAGCCGAACTGGAAGCTGCTGCTGTTGAATCTGCCGGGCCGGAAGAACTGCCGCAGCCTGCCAGAGCAAATACTGCAAGCATACACACTACAAGCGTAAAACTAATAATTCTTTTCATAAAAATATCCTCCTCTAATTATTTTTTATATTTAACCTGAACTTTAATCATGAGAAAGGTTATCATCTGCTTGTGTTAAGTACCATTATGTACACCACTATACAATCAAATAATAACTTTTCTTTTATTTTTGTTCATAATTAAACTGTATTTTAAGTCAGCCAAAATATTTTCTTTTGCTGATGATTTTTTGCCGGAAGAATTTCATTGGAAAGCATTGATTAACTTTTGGATTTCAAATTAATTTATTTGCTGATGTATTTTCTCCTTAAATCAATAATTTAAAATAATTTGAATCGGTTTAAAATTTGTTAAACTAATAACAGTTTTACATTTGTATTATTCATTTAGAGTAGTTCAGAATATGAAATTAAGTATTTTATAAAAAGTTTCACAATTTTTGTTTAATATTTTATGTGTTTATTATCTCTTTTTTACAAAAGCCTGTCAATATAAAAATTTAAATTTTTATATAATATTTTAAACTAATCTAAAACATTCGATAAATAATGAGCATTTAGACAATAATTTACGCTTTATTTTATATTTATTTAATATAATCCAGTAATTTATACTATAATTTACAGATTGCTAAATCATTGCCTTTTTATTTATAAATATATGATATATAATAAATATTGAAGTACGTATTAATACACAGTACCATCCGTCACAGGATATTTTATATACTGTTTTAGTATATTATAAAATAATTCAATCAATGAAAACCAATATTCAACATATTTTTTATAGCTTTTGTACTGTTTACCTTTTATTTATTTATGTTAGAATATTATTAACTATATTTGAGAATATTTTATTTTTTAAATATTACGAGGAGACTAAAATGATTCACATTACTAAACTTAAAGATAGCCTGCCTATATTCAAAGCGTTGAGCTCCGATATAAGGATAGAGATTATTGATCTCCTGGCTGAACATAAACAGCTGAATATGAATGATATCGCCGAGAAGTTAAATCTTACAAACGGTGCGGTAACCATGCATATTAAAAAGCTTCAGGAATGTGGTCTGATCAAAATCTCCACTTTGACAGCAAAACATGGTATTCAGAAAATATGTGCTCTTCATGAGGATAAATTTGTCATAGATATAGCTCAGCAGGAAGTTGCCAATTCCTATGAACTTGAAATTGGTGTAGGCCATTACTCCTCATACGAGATATTTCCAACCTGCGGTTTGGCTACCAAGTATAAATTAATCGGCGAAGTAGATAATCCCAGCTATTTTGCCGACCCTGAGAGAATAAACAGTGATATATTATGGTTTACAAAAGGATATGTGGAATATAGAATACCTAATTACCTGAAACCTGGTCAGGATTTTTCGGAAATCCAGATTTCAATGGAAATCAGTTCCGAAGCACCCGGGAACTGCAGTAACTGGCCTTCGGACGTTAACTTCTGCATAAATAATGTACAATTGGGCAGTTGGACCAGTCCGGGCGATTACGCCGATACCAAGGGAATACTCACACCCTCCTGGTGGTTTTCAGTATGGAATCAGTATGGGCTTTTGAAGCTTCTTACAGTAAATAAATTCGGAACCTTTATAGATGGCCTTCAAATCTCCCCCATCACACTGGAAGATCTGAATCTCACCTATAAAAGCGATTTGTTTTTTAGAATGTCGGTCCCTGAAGAAGCCACCCATGTCGGAGGACTTACCATTTTCGGAAAAAACTTCGGTAACTATAACCAGGGCATAAACGTCAGGGTTATATACGAGCTAACCCCGGTTCAAGGATAGATATCCGTACTTATTTGTATTTGCGATCTCAATATATAGGGTATAGTTAAAAGTACTGCTGAAACTATAATCTCAAACTCTGATTGACATATAAAATTTGAAGTGATATATATTTATTTATATGATCATAATATTGAAATACAGCTGCTTTAACCGATTGAAGGGGAAGTCTCTATGAATGAAAACATATTGAAAGCAACAGATTTGAAAACAACCAAAAGCCGTCTGGCAATATTAAAGACATTGGAAAAATCCTCGGTGCCAATGACTGCTGAAGATATATACTTTATTGTTGTGAAGGATGTTCCTATGAGTCTTTCTACAGCTTACCGCACTCTGGGAACACTTTCCGATAAAGGGATACTGCTTAAAAACCTGAGTCAGGACGGTAAAACCTATTACCAGATAAATAATCACCAGCACAAGCATCAGCTTGTCTGTACTTTATGCAGTGAAACCATACCCATTGACGACTGTCCCCTGACCAGCATGGAAGAAAACCTGATACGTAAAACGGGTTTCGTCATAACAGGGCACAGTCTTGAATTTCTTGGAATATGCCCTAAATGCACTGAGAATATGAAAGAATAGCTATCCTTTTTTTGACTTCCATTCCTCGCGGAGTATACCGTAGTACTTTTCGTCATCCCAGTCTCCGCGTTTATATCTGACTTTTCTCAGTTCGCCTTCCATGGTCATGCCTAACTTTTTCATAACATTTTCCGACCTGGAATTATTGGCATTGCAACGGGCACACACCTTATGAAGCTTTAACCGTTCAAAGCCGAAATCCGTCATTGCACCCGCAACCTCAGTTGCAAAACCCTTCCCCCAGAACTCCGGCATCAGAAAGTAACCTATTTCTCCGCAGCCTCCGGCTTCATTCAGACTGTGTATCTGTATATCTGCAAAACCTATAAAACCATTATCTTCTTTTGAGAAGGCTGCAAAAGCATAGGAGTTATTTTTGTTGGGCTTATCATCTATACTTATGAAATCTTCAAAGAAAGGAAGCATTTCTTTTTCACTGTTAAATCCATCTATCCATGCATATCTCATAATATCCTTATTAGAAAAAACAGAATAAAAAATTTCAAAATCCTCCTCATTGAACAGTCTGTAATTTACGCGTGATGTTGTCAGATTCATGCAGGTCGCCTCCGGGGGTAAAATTCTTACCATGAAAACAGGTCATTATGCTTTATTATATATTACAAGCATTAAAAATAGAATACAATGAAGAATATTACCGACCCAGGTCTTGTAACATCCAAAACATGTATATTGTCATGCAGGGAAAATTTTATCGGGACCACTAGGGGTATGTAACATCTAAAACGTATATTGCCGGCGAGGAAAATTTTTGCAGGATAAGGCGGAGGACGAAGGACGACAACGAAATTCTGCGGGAATTTAACCGTCGGCAATATGTAGGTGTTACATACCCCTATGGGTACATCAACAATATTCCGGCATCTACAGGTGTTTGCAAACTTAAACTTTCTTTTGAACTGCTCATTGACACTGCATAAGCAATTATGTTACGTCTCAGCCCTTTAATCTGTACCTCATACGCAGCAGGGATAGACGCAATAGTAAAGAAAACCGAGCTTTTAGCGTGCACAGCTGAACTTTTCCTGTAAAAAACCGTTTTTGAGTTATCGGTCAGACTGTACATTATAATTTCAATTAATCCTGTTGGTTCAGTGTTATTGTTAAGTACCCATACCTGAACAGTATCTGTCTCAGTATCAAGTACAACCGATTGTACTGAAACTGCTTCACTATATAAATCATCGTCCGCTGTACCGACAGATTCATTTGAAGCCTGATTTAAATCCGATATTGCCGCTGTTGTTGCAGCTGCCCCTGCTGCTGTTTCTGCCGCTCCCGCTACCGCAGCCGATACTGCTGCCGATGTCGCGGCTGCTCCCGCCACCGTTTCTGCCGCTCCCGCTACCGTAGCCGATACTGCTGCCGATGTCGCAGCTGCTCCCGCTGCTGTTTCTGCCGTGCTCGCTACTATACCGGATACCGCTGCTGTTGTTGCAGCTGCTCCTGCCGCCGTTTCTGCCGTGCTCGCTACTATACCGGATACCGCCGCTGTTGTTGCAGCTGCCCCTGCCGCCGTTTCTGCCGCTCCCGCTACCGTAGCCGATACTGCTGCCGATGTCGCGGCTGCTCCCGCCACCGTTTCTGCTGCTGCCCCTACAGTTGCCGCACCTGCCGCTGCCAGGCCCGCCGCTTCTGCGGCTACATCACCTGCTACTCCTATCGTTGCTGCACCTGCTGCTGCCAACCCTGCCGCTTCTGCGGCTACATCACCTGCTACTCCTATCGTTGCCGCACCTGCTGCTGCCAGGCCCGCTGCTTCTGCTACAGTATCTGCTACTGTTCCCGCTGTTAAGACTGTCGCCGCCGGTATTTCCGCTACTCCATGTACTGTACTCGCTGCCGCTCCCGCCGTTAGGGCTGTTCCCGCAGATACATTCGCTAATCCACTGGATGTTAACGCCAATGCCCCTGCTGTTCCGGCTGCTCCTGCGGCTATATTTGCTAATCCATGCGTTATCTCCGTCATTGTTCCCGCCGCGTCAACTGCTTTTTTAACGGCTCCCACGGCTGTTTCACCCAGACCAACTATAGCTCTCTCCAGCAGTTCGGTAATTGACTTTATATTCTTTTTATCTCCATCTTCTTCCGCATTTCTAATTTTTCGTTCTATTGCTTTAAGACCGTATTCCTTATTAATTAAAAGACAAATAATTCTTATAAGTAATTCCTTATCACTGGCACAGGCAAAATTACAACAGTCACTATTATTATATTTGCAGCATATTTCTTCACAGTTGTGTTTACACTTATTACATTTGTTAGCTCTTTCATAATTCAAATATTCATATCCGCTGACTTCTCTGTTTAATGGTTCTTCGGCTCTACCGGCATTAATCCCATTATCCGGTACTTTATCAATTAGCTCATCACTTTGAGTTTCAACTGTTTCAGGCTTTTTTCTGCGCGAATTACCGGGATTTATTCTCCTTCTCATATTTTCACCTAAGCCACATAAGTTTATAGTTATAAAATATGCCATGATAATTAATATGGCTACAAAAACAAGTTAGCTTATGTAAACGGATATTACTTTGATACCTTTAAATATAAAAACACCCTACAGCATTATGGCCTTTATCAGTCTGTTGTACCAAGGCAGATAATGTCTATAGGGCGTACATGCATCCCATTAAAATTTATAAATATGGATATTATACTCATTTAATATTTTATTTAATTCCAGCATCCTTGCATCGGACGGCACTGCAGCAGCAGCCAGCTGATATTCCCGGCCGAGACTGGTGTATTTGCCCCTGCCTAGTTTATGATATGGCAGCAGTTCCATACCCTTGTAATTCTTTAAATTTTCCGATACAAATCTTGCTATATTTCCGATTTCTTCCTCACTGTCATTAAAGCCCGGTATTACAGGTGTTCTTATGATAAGATCATAGCCGTACCTGGCCGCCAGTGTGTCCATAAGAATGATGTTTTCCTTTATCCTGCTGTTGTCGGAGCCCGTCCATTCCAGATGCCTGCTGCTGCCACAGGATTTAAGGTCCATAAATACAAATTTCAAATATGGCGCCACCAGCTCATAGTCATGTTTTTCCCCTGCTCCGCAGGTTTCAATGGCAGTATCAATCCAGTTTTCGCAGAAGGACTTCAGAAGAGCATATGCATATTCCGGCTGTGACATGGGTTCTCCGCCCGACAAGGTAACTCCGCCGCCGCTCAATTCGTAAAAGGGCATATCCCTCTTTACAATATCAACTACCTCTTTAACCGTCATTTTATCACCGACTATTTTACGGCATTTGGGATAGCATTTTTCAATACATTTAAAAG
>JAEVZU010000027.1 GCA_023392075.1 Bacillota bacterium
GAATCCAGAATGTACTTAAGAAGTATCCCGATATTAAGGTTCTTGCAGAAAAAACAGCCAACTGGTCACGTTCTGAGGCTATGACAGTTATGGAAAACTGGCTGCAGGCTTTTGACAAAATAGATGCTGTTGTAGGTGAAAATGATGAAATGGCACTGGGTGCCAGACAGGCAATCGAAGCAAAGAAACTGGATATCCCTACTATAGGTGTTGACGGTATAACAGATGCTTTGAATGCAGTCGAAAAAGGAACTTTGATAGCATCAATATTCCAGGATGGTGCAGGACAGGGAAGCAAGGCTCTGGAAATTGCGGTTGCAAAAGCCAAGGGCGAAAATATTGACAAAGAATACTGGATCGACTTTGAACCTGTTACAAAGGACAATGTAGCAGAATTCAAGCAGAGAGCACAATAATTTTTACTGATTGATTATAAGGAAGGGGAGAGGACTCCCTTTCTTTATAGTCAAAGATATTAAAGATAAACAAAAAGAGTTATGGGGGGCTAATTATGTTAGAATACTGCGGAGCAGACTTAAATTTCTCGTTGCAGGGCAGGACGGCAATAATAACAGGAGGTGCAGCAGGAATAGGGCTGGCTACGGCTCGCTTTTTTTCAGAAAAAGGTGTTAACTGTGTTTTAGCTGATCTCAACCCGGAAGCAGATAAAATAGCTAACCAGTTAGGTCAAAATTGCATAGGGGTTGCCGGTGACATTACAAAAGCCGATTACAGACAGTCTGTTATTGATGCGGCAGTAAAGAGATTCGGCAGTGTTGATATTTTAGTTAACTGTGCCGGAATAGTTGCTCTGGATAATGCTGAAACCTTAAATGACGATATGTGGGATAAAACAATAAACATAAACCTGACAGCCTCATTTAAGATGGCTCAGGCGGTTGGAAAATATATGATTGATGCAGGTAAAAAAGGTTCTATTGTTAATATGGCTTCACAGGCAGGTGTAATTGCACTGGATAAGCATGTAGCCTATTGTGCAAGCAAGGGCGGTATCATAGCAATGACAAAGGTAATGGCATATGAGTGGGGAAAATACGGCATCAGGGTAAATGCGGTATCACCTACGGTAGTTCTTACGGATTTAGGCAAAAAAGCCTGGGAAGGGCCTGTAGGAGATGCATTCAAAAAGGAAATGCCTTCGGAACGTTTTGCCGAACCCGATGAAATTGCCGGATCAATAGCATTCCTCTGCAGTGGTGCCGCCGGCATGATTACCGGACACAACCTGCTTATAGACGGTGGTTTTACAATAAAATAGAAGAGTTTGGGAATAGCGTGCTTTAGCAGTTCAAAGGCAAAAAAGTAGGGGGAATTAACAATGTACTTTTTTAAAAATTTGAAAATTTCTCAAAAGCTATTATCCTGTTTTATTTTAGTCGCAGTTCTTATAGGCATTGTAGGATATATCGGCATTTCAGAAATGCAAAAGATCAACCTGCGGGGAAATGCCATGTATGAAATAAATTTACTCGGAGTTAATCACTTAAGAAATCTGAAGGAAAATCTTTTAAAAATACAGGTAGATATTTTACGGCTTCTTTATGAAAAGGACATAATACGGATCGGTTCTCTGGAGAAAGAGATTGAACTGATAGATACTGAAAATGACAAACTCATAGCAGACTATAAAAAAACTGGTTTAACAAATAAAGAGTTATATACACAATTTGAAAATCTCTTAAGTAAGTATGAAAGCGCCAGAAAAGAAATTATTAAGTTAGTCCATGAAGGAGACTATTCAAAGGCTGAAGCACTATATCCCCACGTGTTTTCCATACGGGATGAAATATCGGATATCCTGGATAAAGACATATCACTGACCGTTGATCTGGCCAAAAAGGATCAACAGAACAATACTGCAAGTTTTGATAAATCCTTCAAGGTTATTTTATCCATTGTCATTATAGGTTTTTTAGTTGCAATATTATCAGGGCTTTTGATTTCTAAAAGCATTTTAAAAGGAATCAACAAAGTTTTAAGTTTTAGTGAAGCCTTTGGAAGCGGGGATTTGACAAAAAGCATTACAATTGACTCCAAAGATGAAATCGGCAGACTTGCAAATGCGCTCAATAAAGCCACAGACAACACAAGGCACCTGATTTCTGAAATTATCAGAAATACAACTGAAATAAATTCATCAAGCGAAGAATTATCCGCCACTATAGAAGAAGTAACCTCCACTATGGAGAGCATAAATGAGTCAACAAAAGAAATATCCGGAGGTACCGGGGAATTGAGTGTCTCTGTTGAAGAAGTTTCGGCTTCAACTGAAGAAATCATTGCAGGTACAAATATACTGGTGGATAAAGCAAACAGCGGTTATTCGTCTGCAAAAGACATCCGGCTTTCTGCGGAGAATATTAAGGAAAAAGGTTCATCGGCAATAGAGGCTGCGAAAGAGCTGTATGTTGAAAAACATACGAAAGTCGTCCACGCAATCGAAGAGGGAAAAGTAGTTGAGGAAGTTGTGCAGATGACCGATACAATCAGGCAGATTGCTTCACAAACCAATCTGCTTGCCTTAAATGCGACTATCGAGGCTGCAAGAGCGGGAGAGAAGGGCAAAGGCTTTGCCGTCGTAGCCG
>JAEVZU010000069.1 GCA_023392075.1 Bacillota bacterium
TCTAAAGTTAAGGTAACAGGTGCAGTAAATAAAATGTTCAAATAAACTGATGCAATGTAATTGAATCTTCCTTAAGCGGAAAAGCTATGTAGGCTGTAGTAACTACATAGCTTTTTCCGTTTAAAAACTACATTTATTTCCTCCGTTGATATATAATAATAACATCAGCAAAAATAATCAGCCCTGATTATGGCAGAAACGGCGGTATTCGATGTGGTTAATAAATTATATTGTCAGCCAGTCTGATTTCTATATATCTATGATATTAAGACTTGTTGTTGCCTGTATACTTGGCGGAATTATAGGCTTTGAACGCGAACATGTACACAGGCCTGCCGGACTCAGAACGCATATACTTGTATGTGTAGGGTCTGCTCTTGTAATGGTTACCTCCGAATTTATATATTTCCGTTATTCCTCCCATGTAAATGTAGACCCTGCCAGACTTGGCGCCCAGGTTATAAGCGGCATAGGTTTTCTTGGTGCGGGAACGATAATAAAAGAAGGTATAAGTGTCAAGGGTTTAACTACGGCTGCCAGCCTATGGGCGGTATCCTGCGTGGGAATAGCCGCAGGTATAGGGTTTTATTCGGGAGCAATAATTGCAACTGTAATAATTTTTTTGATACTTGTTGTAATCAAGAAAACCCAGGGGAAAATTTCAACACAGAAAAGCACCAGATTGTTTATCCACACCCGGATTAAAAAAGGAGAAGTGAATGAATTATCTGCGTTAATCCAGGAAATGGGCGTCAAAATAAAAAAGACGGATTTTGTAAACAGTGAAATGGACGGCGAAATGGTTATCCGCTTCACGCTGGACATTTCCAGCCAAATATCCATGGCTGAATTGATCGAAGCCATCCTGTGCCATGAGCATGTAAGGCGTGTCTACGAGGAGTAGCGTCAGGATTATTTATAAATCAGCTTCAAATGTGGCTGCCTTTTATGTGTCCAATATATTTTATATTTGTATCAAAATGCGCGAGTACAACTTCAAGCAATGGTCAGCACGGTAAAAGTGCTTACTGAAATTTGTAGGTGAACAACAAGTATTTTAGCCGGCAAAGTGACAGGAGGTCACTTTGAGCAGCAAGCGAGACCCGGATGGTCGAGTTGCTGCGACGGCAAGAAAATACTTGTTGTGAATCTAACTATTTCAAGTAAGCGCTTTGTGTGCAATCCATTGCTTGATGTTAGTACGGGAGCATTTTATTAAAATTGCCAAATATATTGTTAGAGCATTATACCTCAGCCCCTTTTAAAGCTGATTAAATCTCAATAATCTTGTACTATTTTCCCTCTCTCCCGAATAAAAATATTCATAGTATAACGTTCAATAAGTGTGCATGCCATGTATATTGAAAGCTGTACCAAATACAAGAGAGGCGAGAAAATGTATGAGTGTTATTGAATCTATGTTGAATTATGCAAAATCGGAAAATATACTAACGACAGGCCTTACGGACAAGGAGGCCAAATATAAGCTTCAAAAGCACGGCCTCAACATTTTGGCCGAGAGAAAGAAAATATCCCCTTTGAAGATACTGTTTCAACAATTTACCGACCTTATGGTTATTATTCTGATGATTTCAACGGTAATTTCAGGATTTATGGGTGAAATGACCGAGGCTGTCACTATAATAGCTATTGTTTTGGTTAATGCAATAATGGGTTTTGTTCAGGAATTTAAAACGGAGAAAACCATGGAAGCTTTAAAATCCCTGGCAGCACCAAGTGCAAAGGTCATCAGGGATGAGCAGCAGGTGAGCATTCCTGCGGAGGAAATTGTTCCTGGGGATATTCTTGTTATAGAAGCAGGAGACCGTATTGCCGCCGATGCAGCCATTTTGGAAAGCAGCAGTCTGCATGTTGATGAATCCCTCCTTACAGGGGAATCGGTTCCCGTTGAAAAAAGTTCTCTTAAAAATAATAAAGCGCTTATAGATCCTTTCGATAAAAAATCCTCTGTTTATATGGGAACCGTTGTAACCGGCGGCAGAGCCAAAGCTGTAGTTTATGCCACGGGTATGAAAACCGAAATGGGTCATATAGCAGATATGATCCAGAATATTGAGGATGATGAAACCCCCCTGCAGAGAAGGCTTGCACACCTTGGAAAATTTATTGCCGTAGGATGTCTGCTGATATGTGCAATTGTTTCGGTAACAGGTGTTATCCGCGGCGAAAAGCTCTTCACCATGCTGCTCTCGGGTATCAGCCTTGCCGTAGCCGCCGTTCCGGAAGGACTTCCCGCAATAGTCACCATATCCCTGGCTTTGGGTGTACAGAGAATGCTGAAAAGAAACGCACTGATCAGAAAGCTGCCGGCAGTTGAAACCCTGGGCTGTGCCAGCATAATCTGCTCGGATAAAACAGGAACACTCACAGAAAATAAAATGACAGTGAGAAAAATATATGCGGCGGGCTACCAGCTTTCGGTCACCGGCAACGGCTATAATCTGGAGGGAGACTTTCTCGTTGACAACAGGTCTTCCGATCCGCTGAAAGTGGAGGGAATCAAGCTGGCACTGGAAATCGGAGCTCTGTGCAACAATTCGGTTATAACCAGGCCTGCTTCTGAAAATACTGCAATGGGCAAAATCAAATCCATTTTCTCCAAACAGGATACGTTGAAAATCTCCGGTGATCCAACAGAAATAGCTCTGACTATTGCTGCTGCAAAGGCGGGAATAACTCAGAGCAGTTTGAACGGAACATATCAAAGGATAGATGAGCTACCGTTTGATTCGGACAGAAAGTGCATGTCAATAGTCTGTAAAAGCAATAAGGGAGAGGTATATGTATTTACAAAAGGTGCCCCCGATATGATAATTGACAAGTGCAACAGAATAATGTCAGCCAGGGGAATTATCAAGCTGGATGAGTTAACAAAACGATCCATAACCAGGATAAACGACGGAATGGCAAACAATGCTTTAAGAGTAATGGGTCTGGCCTTTAGAAAGCTGGAGACGGGGACATACAATCCCAATACTAAAAATGTAGAAAATGACCTTATATTTGTGGGCTTGATGGGAATGATAGACCCTCCGAGAAAAGAAGCCATAGAGGCGGTACAAAAATGCAAGCTTGCAGGTATAAAGCCTGTAATGATAACCGGAGACCATAAGCTCACAGCTACAGCTATTGCCAGAGAATTAAACATCTTCTGTGAGGGGGATAATGTATTGACCGGTGCCGAGCTTGACAGGATGAGCGATTCACAGCTTGAAGATCTGGCTCCTTCGGTGTCGGTATATGCCAGAGTATCACCCAAACACAAGCTGATGATAGTAAAGGTGCTTAAGAAACTGGGGCATATAGTCGCTATGACCGGAGACGGAGTAAATGATGCTCCTGCGGTAAAAGAGGCCGATATCGGTGTATCCATGGGTATAACCGGCACTGACGTGACAAAGGAAGCCTCCTCCATGGTACTGCTGGATGATAATTTTGCAACCATAGTTGCCGCTGTGGAAGAGGGAAGGGTTATTTATAACAATATAAGAAAATTTATACGATACATGCTGGCATGCAACCTGGGTGAAGTATTGACCATGTTTTTGGGTATGGTTATGTGGCTTCCCATACCGCTGCTGCCTATCCAGATATTATGGGTAAACCTTGTTACCGACGGATTGCCCGCCATAGCACTTGGACTGGATCCCGCCGAAAATGACATCATGATGAGAAAACCCCGGGGAGCAAAGGATCATATCTTTTCTCACGGTCTTCTGAAATTAATAGTAGCAAGGGGAATCTTCATTGGATTGAGCACACTTGGGGTATTTGTCAGTATCATGTATTTTGTTGAAAATGTTGAGCTTGCCCGTACAGGTGCGTTTATGACATTGGTAATGACACAGCTTATTCATGTATTTGAGTGCAAGTCCGAGACAAAGAATATTTTTGAGATACCCATATTCAATAACATTCCCTTGATACTTGCAGTTTTATGCTCGCTGGTAATGATACTTGGAGTAGTATATATACCCGTATTCCAGACCATCTTTGAAACGGTTCCGCTGGGATTTAATGAATGGCTGCTTATCCTGGGCTTTACTTTAATGGGGCCTGTTTTGTCAAGCCTGCTGGGTGTTAACAGGAAAAGGTACAATTAACAAAATAAAAAATATTTGTATAAAGTATTATATTTATGTAAATTAAAGTCTAATTGAATAAACGGCTGTTGTTGGGCTGCAGAACGGGCGTAGGCGTATTTACAATACAAGGACTATTTAATATAATCAAAGTATTAAAATCCAGGTAATGTTAATCACGTCTACGCCATATTTCATATTTTCGGCAGTTTATCGGAGGGCGGAAAATGCAGAAGATAACAAATACATTTAAACATAGAATTCAAAGGAATATGCAGCAAAGACTTATGAACCTTTCGATCAGTGCAAAAATAATGACCTACTACCTCATACTGCTGGTAATTTCAATCGGGATAAGTGCAGCTCTTTATTCCAGGGTTAATTCTGCAATTGCTTTGGGACCTGTAAGTAATATATCTTTTCAGTTGCTGCATACAGTAAGTACCAGCACAAATACGGTTATAGGAAATGTAGCCGAATTTTCCAAACTTATCGTATCAAACGATGAAATACAGGATTCTCTTCGAAATACCTTGACAAACTACAGCTTTGCATACCAGCACCAGGCCGATGTGGCGGTGGACAGGCTGGTAGGGGGAAGTGCATATGCCTCGTCGATCCACATTTTCGATTTGCGCGGCCATAAGTACAGCGCAGAAAAAGGTATTGCCAGAACGGTAAAGATTACGAATATTACCCAGGCCCCCTGGTATAACGAGGTTATGAAAAAGAAGGGGAGCTATATTCTGGCATACAATGCCGGGGGAATATTTAACCCTGTGAGCTTCGAGGGGAGTTTTATTTCTCTTATAAGGGTTATAAATGATCTTCATACACAATCCCCGCTTGGTATATTGGTTTTAAATATTCCTGAGTCGGTACTGGAAAAATCCTGCTATGATATGACAAACAATCCAGATGCGGAAATCCTGCTTATGGACAGTCAGGACAACATACTGATAGATTCGGATAATACATCTGGTTTTAATCTGACAAAATTCATTTATGATAATGAAAAACTGAACAAGAAATATACATTGTGGAAGTCCGATCAAACGGAATATATGGTATCTTATTTAAAAATCGATGAAACAGGCTGGAAGGTAGCCAGTATAATACCTTACAGGGAGCTTTCCAAGGAGTCTGGTTTCATAGGACTTGTCACATTTTTATTGGTGGCAATCAACAGTTTGCTGTTGTTTGTTGGCTCGATTTTCATTTCCAGAACTATAACCGTACCTATTAAGAAGTTTTGCGAGGCCATGAAGGGAATAGAAAAGGGTGAATTTAAAAAGGTGCAGCTGAAGGCGGGAAAGGATGAAATAGGAAGGCTCAGAGACGGCTACAACACAATGGTGGAGGAGATACAGAAACTGATTTTCAGAATAGTTGAGGAGCAGAAGCTGAAAAGGAAAACAGAGCTTGAAGTACTGCAGGCACAGATAAAGCCCCACTTCCTGTATAATACCTTCGATTCCATAAGCTCACTTGCACTTTCGGGAAAAAACCAGGATGTCTACAATATAATGAAGGCCCTTGGAAACTATTACAGAACAAGCCTGAGCAGGGGGAAAGAGCTTATTACCATCGGGGAGGAACTTGATGTTGTAAGTAACTATTTAAAGATTCAGAAATACCGTTATGAAGATATGTTTTCGGTAGAATATGACATCGATGAGGAAGTTAAAAAGTATAAAATTTTAAAGCTTGTTTTACAGCCTTTTGTGGAAAATGCATTATATCATGGGATCAGGCCTATGCAAAAAAGCGGTTCCATATATATAGGTGCCAAATACCACGGGGATGCTATTGAATTGATTATTGCAGACAATGGTATGGGTATGACCGATGAAGACGTACAAAGACTGACCTCAGGCAAAACTGCCCGGGAGAAAAACAGCTTTGGTATATGGGGAACAATAGAACGGCTGAAAATACTTTATGGGATAGAAGAGGTTGTTACTATT
This sequence comes from Bacillota bacterium, assembly GCA_023392075.1. GTDB lineage: Bacteria > Bacillota > Clostridia > Acetivibrionales > DSM-1351 > Ruminiclostridium. Next base: position 6,071 of record JAEVZU010000069.1, read on the forward strand.
GAAAGCAGTCCGGGAAATGGAACCAGGGTTATTATAAGAATACCTGCAGAGCATCCTCAAAATGAATTTCCGGATCTGAATACAGGAGAAGCATAGACAGGTCAACGAAACTTATACAGCTCAGTGACTATTAACGATATGATATATACAATAGTATACCTTTACGGCTTATCCGGCTCACGATAGGCATGTGGAGCGAGCGGTTAATTTTATCTTTTGTGAGCCGGAAAGGCAATGGTGCTTTAAATGTCCGAAGACTTAATGAAAGTAATGCTTGTAGAAGATGAACGCCTTGTACTGGAATTGCTTAAGGCCTGTATAAACTGGGAGGAGATAGGTTTTAATATTGTCGGAGAATGCTCAAGTGCTGTATCGGCGCTGGAGCTTGTTGACACTCTTCTTCCAGATATCATAATTACCGATATCTGCATGCCTGTCATGGACGGGCTGGAATTCAGCAAAACAGTTAGTGAAAAACACCCCCAAATAAAAATTATCGTTCTGACAGGGCATGAGGAATTTGAATTTGCCAAAAAGGGAATAAAGGTAGGAATCTCGGACTTTCTTCTAAAACCCATCAATGACGATGAAATCACCAGGGCCTTAATATCCATAAAAGAAAAAATAATTAAAGAAAAAACTCTTTCCAAAGGTTACGAAAAATTAAAAAAACAGTTGGAGCAAAATCTTCCATTTTTGAGGGAAAAACTTTTAAATGAATTGATTCAGGGAGGTTTTGACCTGGCGTCAATTGACGAGAGACTTTCATACTTTGATATAAAGTTTGGTGCGGCAGACTTCCGGATTGCCATTATAGAGGTAGAGGATATAATAGAAGAAAATTCCGGGGATGAGGAGCATAAATTAATAAACAAAATGAGATGCATTGATTATATCCACCGGTCTTTTGAAAAAGATAATTATGTAAATGTTTTTTTTGATAACAGTCAAAGAATTGTTGTGATGTCCAATGAACCGGCTCTTGATCTTGAAGAATGCTGTGAAACAATAAAATCCATGCTGCTTAACAGGCTCAAATGTTCAATTGCTATCGGAATAGGAAATATACACAGCGGAATCGATAAGGTATATCTCTCCTATAAAGAGGCGCGTGACGCTGTCAGCTACAAGTTTGTTGTGGGTAAAAACCAGGTTGTCAGCTTCTCGGATATCTGGTCCTCCACCAGTGCAAATATGAGAATAGACAATGACAGTATGGGCCGGTTTGGCTTCTATGTTAAGTCCGGTCTTTTGGAAAAAGTGGAAGAAACCATCGATTTATTTTTCGGTGAGGAGGAGAATGCCTGTAAATCGTTGGAGCAGGCCCGTGTAATTGCCTGCAATTTAATATCGGTAATAATGAATGTTATCATAATGTCGGATATAAACCAGAAGGATATATTTAAAAACAATCTGCAGCCCTTTGAAAAAATCTTCAAGCTGGATACGTTGCCGGATATCAAGGAGTATCTTAAGAATACGGCTTCTGTGGCAACTCTGTCTGTCAGCAGCCAGCAGGGGAAGAAGGCCAGAAAAATCTTACAGGATGTAAAAGAATATATTCATAATAATTATACCGATTCAAATATTTCACTTTCGGAAGTTGCAAAGAAGTTTTTCCTGAATTTAAGCTATCTCAGCCGTATTTTTAAAGAAGAAACCGGCCAGACCTTTGTGGATTATCTCATGAAGTTAAGAATGGAAAAGGCCTTTAAACTGCTGGGTGACACAGACCTGATGGTATATGAGATAGCAGAGCAGGTAGGGATAAACGATCCTCACTATTTCAGCATATGCTTTAAAAAGTACACCGGCTTAAGTGCAAATGATTACAGAAAATCCAAATAAAGTTTATTTATACACAGAAAAAAATTTATACTTTTCAGTAAAACTAATGAATTTATATCTGCAGCATCTTAGCTTATTATAAACTTGCAGTAAAAAATATAAATAACTTTTAGGAGGAAATTAAAATGAAGAGATTTGCATTAAGAGTTATGACTGCTGCTCTTTCAGTTGCTATTGCAACCAGCCTTGCAGCATGTGGAAGTAATTC
>JAEVZU010000169.1 GCA_023392075.1 Bacillota bacterium
GTATCAATTGGGAAGAAACTAATTTTGTGTTCTCAGGCGAAGCACCGGATGGTGAGTTCGCACTGTCACTTATTCAGGAAATAAAGCCTGATATCCTTATCACAGATATTAAAATGCCCTTTATGGACGGTTTGCAGTTAAGTCAGATAGTCAGGAAAAATATGCCCTGGGTCAGGATTATTATACTTACCGGGCATGAAGAGTTTACTTTTGCCAGAGAGGCATTGCGTATGGGGGTTACCGAGTACTTGCTGAAACCTGTGACTTCGGGAGACATCCTGGAAACTTTGAAAAAAGTTGAAATTCAGATTGAAAATGAAAAAAGGGAAAGAGAAAATACTGAAAAAATAAAAAAGCAGCTTATACAGAACACTTCATTGTTCAGGGACAAATTTTTAAATCAGTTGCTGCTTGGATCAATCTCCCCTGTTGAGGTCATTGATAATTGCGCCGGTTTTAATATCAATATTATTTCCAAATTTTATATAGTTGAGATTATAGAGCTGAAAATTACCAACACCGGCTCTTCAGAAGGAGAGTACTCGGAAATGCTTAAGTCTGAGGCTCTGATAGATGAGGTGGTGGATATAAATAATGAGGTTATAAAATTTAGCAGAAATTTCGGAGAAATAATACTTATCATAAAAGGTAACAATGTCAGGAGTATGGAGGAGACGGCATATATTCTGGCTCAGTCGCTGAAATACGAAGTGGAGAGAAATTCTTCCTGTGTACTTGAAATCAGCATAGGCGGTGTAAGAGAACGAATACAGGGTATTACTCAGTCATATCGGGAAGCCGACCTGATAAAAAATTACCGGTATATTTATGGTAAACATAAAATCCTTGGCTACAATGATATTAAATCTACAATCGGCGGTAAAAAAGAGTTTGTTAATATATTGAGGAATGATGTTTATGATTTCCTGAAATGCGGGTTAAAATCGGATGTAAGATATTTTGTCAATCAGTACATGGAAAATCTGAACAGTGGGGGGATGAAGTCTCTCATATACTTATATTACTCATTCATGGATATTGTATTAAATATATCAAGGTTCATAAGTGAAATGGGAGGAAAAGTAGAGCAACTGATACCGTGGGTGGTGGATCTGGAAAACTTCGTTACCGGTATTGATTCAATAGAGAAGTTCGGTGAGGTGTCAGAGGCTGTTTTGAATAAGGTATTGGAATTCAGGGATACAAGAGTGGAGAAAAAGTATGAGGGTATTATTTTAAAAGCCAAGGAGTACATACAAAAGAATGTATCCAATTCAGATATTTCACTTAATGCGGTAGCAGCATTTGTAAACGTAAGTCCCAGCCACTTCAGTACAATATTCAGCCAGGAAACCGGGGAAAATTTTATCGAGTACCTTACAAAAGCCAGAGTGAAAAAGGCCAAGGAGCTTTTGAAAACGACTCCTCTCAAATCGACGGAAATTGCATATAGTGTGGGGTATAACGATCCACACTATTTCTGCTACATTTTTAAAAAAGCAGTTGGGATTACCCCAAAGGAATATAGAAAAGGAGAAAAACAATAAAAACCAACAAAAAATAAAATAAAACGTACAAAACAATATAAATAATTACAATGTATTCGTTTTTCAGATGATATTGTAATTATTACAAAATTTATTGACAATTTGTCAAAAAGTTTTATATTGAGATGGAAATATTTACATTATATAATAAAAATATACATGGATAATATATATAAATTATCCTCTCATATTCACATTTTTTACCCGCCCAGGACATAATTTGACATCACTTAAGAAGGGGGCTCAAATTTTCAAATCCTTTTATCCGGATATGATACCGGACTCATAGCTATGTGTTTCAAAATCTGATATTGGAAGCTCTATTGCTTGTAACTCCTGATAATTTTTCCTCGCCGGACTATATGCATTTTAGAAATTGCAGGCCAGCGACTAAAATTTAAAGGAGCATAAAATATGACAAAAAAGTTGGAAAATTGCCGGTTTTGCTGGTGATTTGTATTCTGATTGCCATTTTAAGCGTAAACACCGTTATGCAGATTATCCTATATTTTATCAGCGCTATACGGCCGACCCGTCGGGTATTGAGACCAACGGAAGGCTGTATCTTTATTGTTCCCACGACGTATTTGACCCGAACAAGCCGGGTTTTATCATGAACGATATAACCTGCATATGGACTGACGATTTTTTTCCTGATGATACAATATCTGCTTCGAGCAATATCAGAGTTTCCTGCCTCCAATGGGCTGGCAGCAGCTGATCTGGACGGGAACGGAGGTATAGATTCGCTGGATTACGTACTGTTGAAGGAGTACCTGCTTGGGAAGAGAACTCAGTTTCCGGTGGAGATGTAATTACGGGTTTTACAGGTAAGTAATAATTGTGATAAGTGAACAACTAAAAAAATAATTTAAATGGAGGCTGTAAGTATGAAAAATAACCTGAAATACAGAATATTCAGTATTCTGTCGTTTACTCTTTTGTTTGTTTTTATTATCGGCAGCAGCTTGACGATAACGGCTGATGCAGCTCTGGCTACAGGGAAGGCCAAGTGGGTAGGGAATATATGGGCCGATTCAAATATGCCCAGCAAATTCGGAGATTACTGGAATCAGCTTACTCCCGAGAATTCAACAAAATGGGGATCATGTGAGTCCCAGCAAGGTGTCTACAATTTTAATGCGGCCAAAGCCATGTACAATTACTGCAAGACAAATAAAATTCCCTTTAAATTCCACACTCTTATTTGGGGAGCGCAGTATCCAAACTGGCTGAACAACCTGTCCGGCTCGGCAAGAAAAACAGCCATTGAGAACTGGTATAAAGCCGCAGCACAGAATTTCCCCGATGCAGAGTATATTGATGTTGTAAACGAAGCCATGCCTGGACATCAGCCGTTCCCATTCAAAAACGACATCGGTGGTGACAACGGCCTCTATGGCACCGGATGGGACTGGATAGTCTGGTCCTTTGAAAAGGCCCGTCAATATTTTCCAAAGGCCAAGCTGCTGATTAACGATTATAATGTTTTGAATGAATATTCCGTTCTCAATGATTACATAAAGGTTGTAAATATATTAAAAGCCAGCGGTTTGATTGACGGTGTGGGCTGCCAGTCACACGGGCTTGAAAATACAAGTGCCGCTAATCTGAAATCAAGGCTGGACAGGCTCGCTGCCACAGGAGTACCCATATACATTTCAGAATTGGATATTAATATAGCCGATGACAATACACAGAAAAACAAGCTGCAGGAGCTTTTCCCGGTAATGTATGAGCATTCTGCGGTAAAAGGTATTACCTTCTGGGGCTATCTGCAAGGCCGTACATGGATACCAAATTCACATCTGATACGCAGCGACGGCTCTGAGAGGCCTGCACTTACATGGTTAAAGCAGTATATGGCCAATGTTCCCGACAATCCGGATACGCCGGTAGATCCCAGAAGTGCATTTTCCAAATTGGAAGCCGAGAGCTACAACGAACAGTCGGGAATCCAAAATGTGGCATGTGACGAAGGCACGGATGCTATAGGCTACATAGAAAACGGAGATTATGCTGTCTATAAAAACATTGATTTTGAAAACGGTGCGGCAGGTTTTCAGGTCAGAGTGTCCAGCGCCGCCAGCGGGGGTAATATTGAAATCAGGCTGGATAGTATCAACGGTACTCTTGCCGGTACCTGTGCAGCCGCAGGAACGGGCGGCTGGCAGACCTTCAGCGATGTAAAATGTAAAATCAGCGGGGCAGCAGGAAAGCATGACCTGTATCTCAAATTTACCGGCGGAAGCGGTTATTTGTTTAATATTAACTGGTTCACCTTTACCAAGGATGTAACTCCAACTCTGGCAGGAGATCTTAATGGAGATGCCAGTGTTGATGCAACGGACTTTGCTTTGATGAAGATGTATCTCCTCGGGTCAATCCAGGACTTTCCGGCTGAAAATGGTCTGGAAGCCGGGGATCTGAACGGGGACGGCATAATAGATGCACTTGATTTTGCAGTTTTCAAGAAAAACCTGCTGAGTTGGAATTGAAGAAAATATTATGAGGACTTTATAAAGGTTCAATAAATACCAGAGCTCCTGGGTTCAGCTCACGGGAAAATATACATTAGATGTGTCAGGAAGCCTGTCCGACCTGAGTATGTATTTTGAAGGTCCTGACAGTGGAATCAATTTGTATGTGGATGACGTCTCGGTTAAGGAATATGGTAAAACAACCTTCTATCAGAATACGAATTTTGGCGGAACAGCAGTTTCTTTAAAACCTGGCGGCTACACAACCGCCCAGCTTTATGCCGAAGGGATTGCAGACAACTGGGCATCCTCGGTAAAAGTACCGGAAGGTTATACGGTTGATATATATGACTATGACAGCTTCGGCGGTACCAGATGGACTTTTACCGCAGATAGTCCCGACTTTAATGAGGCAGGCTGCAATGACAAAATGTCATCGGTAAAAATTTACGAAACCGGAAGTCAGGGGAAATATGGCGATATCAATGATGATGGAGCTGTCGATACAATTGATTTTGCATTGCTGAAACAGTATTTGCTTGGAATAACAGTTCAAATTAATGAAGACATGGCGGATTTAAACGGTGATAAATCTATAACTGCAATGGATTTGGCTGTTTTTAAGAAATATCTGCTTGGACAAATAACAGAGCTACCTGCCATTTCTTAAATTTATCGTAAGGTTGGTTTACAGTACTTCTGTTATTAACGGCTTGCTGATTCTGATTATATTCATTCTGGAACTGAATACACATTCGAAAGGGGAATATACAATGAGAAAAAAATTACTGTACTTTGGAAGTCTGATAGCAGCCTTTAGCCTGATGCTGACTATAGTATTGCCAACGGCATCAATGGCAGCCGCTGTACAACCGTACAAATGGCAAAATGTAAAAATTGAAGGAGGAGGGGGATACATACCGGGAATAGTTTTCAACCAAACCGAGAAAAACCTGGTATATGCCCGTACCGACATGGGAGGTGCCTACCGCAGCACCGATGGCGGCAACACCTGGACTCAGCTCATGAACTGGGTAAGCTATGAGGACTGGGAGCTTGCCGGGGTAGACAGTCTGGCTACCGACGCAGCAGATCCAAACCGGCTTTATATGCAATGCGGCTTGTATACCAACAGTTGGGGCTCAAGAGGAGCGGTCCTGCGATCCACCGACAAGGGAAATACGTTCCAGATAACAGAGCTTCCGTTCAAGGTCGGAGGAAATATGCCTGGACGTAACATGGGTGAGCGTCTGGCCATAGACCCGAATAAAAACAGCATTCTTT
>JAEVZU010000215.1 GCA_023392075.1 Bacillota bacterium
TGACTCTGGCATTTCGTTGGTTCGAGTCCAGCCATCCCAGCCATTTGACCCATTAGCTCAGTTGGCAGAGCACTTGACTTTTAATCAAGGTGTCCGCAGTTCGAATCTGCGATGGGTCACCAAAAACTTGCAGCCATCCGGCTGCAAGTTTTTTTGCTTTCACTGTATTATCCGGGAATTCCAGCATATATTTTCCTTGCAGTCAAAATATATGACAGCGGTATACCCTGGTTATCCAGATGAGTCAGACCTTCCGACAGGTCATGCTGAAATTCTCTTATTTTTATAATGCCCAGGTTGTTGGCCGATAACGAGTTTACAATTGATGAAAATGTGTGTGAGTAACTGTAAAAAGTTTTTGAATCATATACTTTTTTGCACATGTAAAACTTACCGTCGTTTTCCACCCATGGATCATCCTTAAAGTAAGAGTTCACAAGTTTGTTGGGTACATTGGGGTCAAAATTATCTTCCCTTTGGAAGGCCAGCATATTTGTAACTGGATGCATATCGTTGATTAATAATATTCCTCCTTCCTTAAGGCAAAGAGAAACCTTCTCAAACAGCTTATTCAGATCCCGGAACCATGTTACTGCACCGATTGTGAAAAATATGAAATCAAAGCTGTTATGATATGCTGCATCTATATCAAGTATATTGACTGAGACAAAAGAACTTTTGGAATTGGTTTTTTCAGCAATATCGTTAGCCCAGGCTACCATATTTTCAGCTATATCAAAACCCACACCCTGTTTTGCCCCGAATTTCATGACCGACAGCAGTTCCCTGCCGTTATTGCAGCAGAATTGTGCAATAGACTTATTTGATAAATCCAATTTTTCAAGTTCGTCAATAAGCTCTTTTTGCAAAAAAGGAAATTTTTCTTCCTTCAATTTTGCGATTATATCTTCACACCAGCCCGGGATACGGTGTTCAAAAGCCTCCTCCCACGCCTCCTTATTGGATATAATATAATTCATCTTCTTTTCTCCTCATACTAAATTTATGTATTAATATTTTTTTATCATTGTCCATTGTCCAGGCTTCTAAGGAGATTTTCGATATTTTTTTGCCTTGCCCAATATGATATATTTTTTTGTTTTTCAGGATTATATGCCTGAATCTCAAAGTCATTGCCTGATAACATAATTGATGCTCCTCCTCCATCCTTTAAATTTATTATAATACGACCCATTAGGGTAACCGTTCCTGCAAAATCTCTGTTTATACGGATATCATAGCATTCATTATACCAACTCACAAAATCATTGATTTCGCTTTGGTTCATTTCATGATATTTTGTTGAATCGTAAACTATTACCTGCGATACATTTTCCGGCTTTATTTGAATATGCGGTGACCTGTGACGGAATATTGAACCAACACATATTATACCCAAAATGATAATAATAAAAATTGATACCAACCGCTTCCTCTTCATAGTTAGCTACCTCTAACATAAATATACCGGGATTATAAGGATAATGCAACTTATAATCCCAGTATACACCATTACACTATTAATCCATTAATTCTTCTTTAACGCAGGCTATTGCTTCATACCCGGATCATTTTGAGTATTTATATACGCTGCTTTTTCTTAGTTATCGTACCTTATTATCAACTCAGGATTATGTCCCTTTTCCATCTTTTTTCTTGCCTTACGGTTGGCCACGGTATCAAAAACTATGGAGAAATCATAATCCGGAGGGTACAATTCGCTGGCCGGAACATGCAGTTTCAGTCTCTTGTGGGGGATCAGCCTCTTCTTATCCCTGACCTGCACTCCGATTTCTCCCTGTTCGTTTGCAGTCTGATATACAATACCTATTTCTCTTTGAGGATAGATCATAACACTGTCCCCAAGGTTGAACCTGCTGCTCCTGTTAGTTTTTGGCGGTTCCTTCTCACCCTGCAGCGCAGGAGCAGGCTTCAAGTCCGGATTTGTATATCCCGGCTTCCTGCTGTTTCGGGAAGTTTCCTCTCCATTATCCTTTTCTGACGCAAACAGGAAATCAGCATTATGTGTGCTTTTTTGTACGGAACTCAAGCCGGATTTTTGCCCATAAGCCTGTTCATGGGCTATTTTCAGCAAATGCTCCGGAAACCCGAGACGTTTTGCTATATACAGTGCGCAGCTTTCTCCCGCCTCACCTATTTCAAGCCTGTACAGGGGCTTCAGGCTTTCCTTGTCAAAGGCCATGCGTGCATTCACAAGCTTTTGGGCTTTTCTGGCATATTCCTTTATTTCAGGGTAATGGGTGGTAGCTACAAAAAGGCAGTCCTTCCTTTTCAGCTCTTCAAGTATTGCTATGGCTATCCCCATTCCTTCGGCGGGATCAGTCCCCGAGCCAAGTTCGTCAAGCAGAACAAGACTTTCATGTGTTGCCGTATGGAGTATATTAATAATATTGTTAATATGCGACGAAAAGGTTGAGAGATTTTCAGCAATACTTTGCCCGTCACCTATATCACAAAGTACCAGATTGTTCATACAAAATTCACTTCCCTGAGAAACGGGTACATGAAGCCCGCTTTGTGCCATCATCGAGAGTAATCCGGCTGTTTTCAGGGCTACCGTCTTACCCCCTGTGTTAGGCCCGGTAATAATTACACCGTTGATACCGCAGCCTATTTCAAAATCCAGAGGGACACAGACCGACTGATTCAATAGAGGATGTCTGCCTGCCTTGATCAGCATTTTACGATTAACCGCAACTTTAACGGGTATAGCCTTCATCTGTACAGATAATTTTGCTTTGGCAAAAACTATGTCCAATGTCTCCATAGCATCCATATTCAAACATATTGCCGCTCTTTGCTCATCTACCAGAGCAGTCAGCGTATACAGGATTTTCCTGATCTCATTTTCCTCTTCGATCTGCAGCAGGGATATTTCGGTCTGAAGCTTTTGAACTGCCGCAGGTTCAATAAATACTGTCCCTCCAGTAGTTGAGGTATCAATAACAGTACCTGTCACCAAACTCCGGTACTCTTTTTTCACTGGCAGCACAAAATGCCCATTGCGGATCGACACAAAACTGTCTGTAAACCATTCCTTTTTACTGCGGAGCAGACTGTCCAGTTTGGCCCTGACCTGGCTGCCGGTGCTTTCCAGCTTTCTGCGTATATCCCTCAGCTTCGGCGATGCAGAGTCGTCTACACGGCCGTTTCTTATTGATCTGTCAATTTCCTCCAGCAGGTCGCCAAGATCATTTACAGAGCCTCCATAATAGGCAATTTCCACGCCTGAAGCTTCAGCTTTTTTCAGATATGCTTTCATACGTTTGCAGGAAATCAAAAACTGTGCTACCAGTACTAACTGTTCGGGTACCAGCATTGCGCCTTTTGAGCATAAATCAAGTATTTTGTCCAGCTCGGTCATTGCTGCAAGCGGCGGTGTACCCTGACTCTCAAGAATATACTTGGCATCAGTGGTCTCCTGCATTCTTTCCCTGCACTCTGCTTCGGACAGGTAGGGCATCAGCCTGGACAGTTTTGTACGTGCCCTCTCCGACATGGCAAACTGGCAGAGCATATCAATTATTTTGTTAAATTCCAAAGTATTCGCATAATTATTCATAGTTGTTCTCCTCCCGCATTGGGCTGCTGAAATTATTAAAAAACAAAACCCGTGACAGCACTCTGCTTAACCTTAAGACTGAAGATACAGCCATCAAGGTCAGAATATCGTGAAACATAAAAAACGTGACCAGGACGGACCTGTCACGCTTAAAGGACAACTATTAAATTCCGGTTAATCAGGAATACAAATAAATCAGCAAGAAATTTAAATAATAATGCCGCTACTTAAATAACTATTGTCAAATACCTATATACAGGCAAGCTGAAATCCAGTCCGGAAAAAAATGTTTGCAAAGCATTCTGTAACGTACAATGACGAAATGACAAATTGTACGAAAAAGCAGGTGTCACAATGATACCAAAGGTACCATCAGTAAGGCATACTTAAATAAAAGGGTAACACCCTGTCTATTTAAAAGCCCACAACTATTTAGTTGTTTTCCACCTTTACAGATAATGCAGACATCAAAAATCCTCCTATAGACTAAATTTCCAAATCATAATAGCATATACGATTTCATGTGTCAAGGTTCAATATTAATTGACACCTATTTTTCAGAATTTTCATCAGCTGCTTTAGAATTGGTTGACTCCGAAGAATTTTCCTGAATATCAGGCTTATCCATCCCCGCCTTGGATTTTTTGTATTTTCTCCTGATAATTCTGTAAGCCGCAAAGCCTATTACACCCAAAGGTATCAGCACCGGCAGGGCAGCCGCAAGAGCCACTATCATATCCTGTGTGAATTTCCATAACCCGGTTACGCTGTTTTTAAAGCCTGATGAAATACGGTGGAAAAAGCCGTCATTTCCCTTTGGCTGAACCGGTTTGATTTGTTCAACTTCGTTTATATTTACTGTCAATGTAGAGTAATCTATAAGAGAATCCCATTTTTTAAGAGTACCCGTCAGATTTTCTATTTCATAATTTGTGGTTTGCAGTTCCTTCTCAATTTTGAGTATATCTTCCATTTTCGTTGCCTTCTTCAGCAATTCCAGCAACCGTTCCTGCTGTATTTCAAGGGATTTTAGCCTGGCCTCGGAGTCAAAATACCGGTCCGTTACATCTTCGCCGTTGGATTGTTCAAATACGACAGTCCCGAATCTCCTCAAATCGGCAAAGGATTGATCATATTTTGCTTTTGGCACTCTGAATACATACACCGCATTTCTCAATCCTTCAAAACCTATTCCTCCTCCTTTTATGGAGGAACTCTGCTGATAAGCCCCGATTGACGCCATGTAACCGCTCAATTCGTTTCTCGTTTTATCAAAATCCAGGGTCTCAAAATCCATCCGCCCTGTAAATATTATTTTCTGGGCGATATTCACAACACTTGAGTTTTGAACCGTATTCTGCTGTTCGCTACTTTGATCCGGCGCCTCCTCATATGCTGCACCTTCTGCCCCGTTGAGACCGTTAGAGTTCCCCTTCAATGAACCGTCGGATTTTCCGCTCCCCGCAGTATTTCCATTATCGTCAGCACTGGTGAACCCGACTGAAACCTGTTTGCTTTCTGCCATGGGAGCAGCGCTTGTCTGTGTACTTGAGCTTCCGCAGCCCATTAATGAAAAAGCTAAAACTGCAATAAAAATTCCTGAAGCCAGCCTTTTTATCATGCCATTTTCCCCCTTTAATTCTTTAAGAAGTTATCTTTGTATTTATCTTCTAATCCTATAGACGAATTAAATTGAGAAAATGTTGCAGAAGTTGGTGCAAGATATAAAGTCTCTAATTGGACCGGAGAATTTATGTTTTTCGGTACAAGAAAAAAGTATAAGCTGACCGCTTATACTTTTTTTGGGGTGAATAGTGGAATTCGAATCCACGGCCTCCAGAGCCACAATCTGGCGCTCTAACCAACTGAGCTATACCCACCATATCTTATGTCCCGCAAGACACATTTGATATTTTACGGTACAAAAGAGTATTTGTCAATAGATTTTATAATTTATTTTAATACGCTTCAATAATGTTATTGTCAATACTTTCAGACGTTTATATTATTCCGGGATACTACAACTGTTATTTATCAAACAGTGCACATCCTTTTTATTCCGCAATTTTTTTTATTTTTAAAACGGTACTGTCAAAATCACCTTTTAGACTCAGCGGAAGGCCAATATGCATAAGCGTACTGCCATAATATATCCTGTTACTCCCGGCACTGTCGTCAGCCTGAACCCTATACCTTGAATTCTTTGACAAGCCCTGAAGCTTCAGTCTTTTACAGGGATCTCCAAACTTTTGAGAATGAAGGAATGCAAACACAACACTTTCCTCATCCGATTCAGAGATGTACTGTACTGCTGAAACCGGGGAATTCCCAGGTGAAAGTAATCTATAAAGTCTGCCTGCCTGGATGATATGCCTTATATTTTTATATTCAGCAATATGACTGCTGTACAGGGAAAGCTCTTCATCTGTAAGATTACCGATGTTCGAACCTATACCAAGTCCTCCGCACATGGCCGAACGGAATTTATAGCTGATATCTCTCCTGCCGTTTCTCCTGTATTGCTGGTGAGTATCGGTTACCCAGCACATCATTATTCCGGGGTTGTAAAAATTAGTAAACCCTTCCTGAATGAAAAGTCTTTCATACGGGTCGGTATTATCACTTGGCCAGCTTTGATCGGCATATTTGAGGATCCCCAGATCTATACGCCCCCCGCCGCCTGCACAGGTTTCAAGTTCTACTTCGGGAAACTCGTGCCTCAATGTGCTCCATATTTCATAAAGTGCATCTATGTGAGCTCTCCACAGCTCTCTGTAATCCAAACCTTCATATGAGCCCAGATCGGTTATCATTCTGTTCATATCCCATTTGAGAAAAGATATATTGTTTTGGTCAAGCAGGGAACGAAGCATATTCAGAAGATATTCCCTTACCTCTTTCAATGAAATATTAAGAACGTACTGGTTGCGGGATTGCATGGGCACTATGCCGTTTATATGGTATATCCACTCGGGATGGGCTCTGAACAGGCAGCTGTCGGGATTTACCGCTTCAGGCTCCACCCAGATACCAAAATCCATACCCAAACTATTGACATAGGAAATGAGCTCTCCCAACCCGTTTGGAAATTTCCCGGCATTGGGTGTCCAGTCTCCTAGACCCGCATTATCTCCTTGCCGTTCTCCAAACCAGCCGTCATCCACCACAAACAATTCCACACCCATGGATGCAGCCTTATCTGCAAGCTTCATCTGGTCCTGGACATTTACATTGAAAGCCGTAGCCTCCCAGGAATTATACAGAACTCTTCTTGGCTTTGACGTTGTTGTAATATGGGCCCTTTGGAATTTGTGAAGCTTGCGGCTCATCCCGCCGAAGCCTCCGTTTGAAAATCCGAAAAAGAACTCAGGAGTCTCAAAACATTCTCCCTGACCAAGATTTCTGAAGAAATCCGAATCGTTCATACCTCCGGTAACCCTTATATTATCGAATATGGTCTTCTCTACAGATATCTTCCAGTTGCCGCTGTAGGCAAGCTGACCGAACCAGACATTTCCGTTCTGCTCAGCCGCACCCTCTTCATAAACAGCAAAGGATGGATTGAAATGAGGCCCGGTTATGCCTCTTTTCGATTGCATATTGAATACACCTGTATTAACAGGGATATCATTGATGACAAACTCACCTGCCCACTTTCCGGTAACATACCTGAGAAAAGGTTTCTCAAGCTGCGGCAGACTTAATGCGGCAGACTGAAAATTTTCTATTTTAAGCGGGCCGCCGATATTGTTCAAAATTGCCCTCCTCGAAATTATATCCAATTCTTCATAAACCACATACTCAAGTATAAGATAGAATTCCCTGGTTTTGTCCTTAAGAGTGATTCTAAGAGTCTGAACCTTATCCGTCCGGTTTATTTCAAATGCTTCCTTTGAAGCATTTGGTTCCTTTGAAGCATTTGGTTCCTTTGAAGCAAGTGCTTCATTAGATCCACATGGATCTTCCTGTCCATTGAGAATCTCCCACCCGATAAATTCGGTAAAAACCGCACTTTCACCGCCCTGCTGCAGTTTTAGGCATGGCTCTGAAAAGCTGCGCCCGTTCCAGCAGGTGAACTCTTCCCTGTCCATATTTGTATCGGGATCAAAGGAACTGTGAAAGTTCACTTCCATAAGTTCCGCACAGTCTTCTGCATTTACCGGTTCCCCCCAATATAGGTTCCGGAGATATTCACCCACTCCAAAAACATATGACATACCCCTGGTACTTAAATGAAAGAGCTTTTTATCTTCATGAAATATTATCATTGGCCCACTTCCTTTCAATATATATATTTAACTATTTTATTAATTTAATCAAGGCAAATGGATTTCTGCATAAAAATACTTATCAGTTTCCATAATACTATTTTAGATGATAATAACTGTTCTGAAAATAGACTAAAAAATTAAGATGATGGACTATATTACGATTAAAAATATTCTATATGCCTTAAAAATTGTTATTGTCAATACTTCTGGTCATTAAATTATTTCCAAATATAACAAATTTCTTGCTTATTATTTGTGCAGATAGTATAATATAAGTGCTAAGGCTTATAATTTCTTATTCTTATTTGTACAATCCTTTTTCGCCCCGTAATGTTTAAGGTTTTATATGCTCAGCAATAAAAATTTTTGGAGGTATTCCAATGCAAGACAAAACTCTTACTTGTAAAGATTGCGGCGCAACTTTTACTTTTACGGTTGGCGAGCAACAATTTTATGCGGAAAAAGGATTCACAAACGAGCCTGCAAGATGTCCTGACTGTAGAAAAGCTAAAAAAGCTTCACAAAAAAGTTCTAATGGTGGATTTTCTAGAAGATAGGTTTGTGCCGACAGGTACTGTATAACAATTAACCCCTGGTTTTTACCAGGGGTTTTTGTTGTTATTTATAATTGTTTATTTATTTAATCACTTGGTAGCAAATTTATATATTGTTACATGATGATACTGTTCTTTTGCTTTGAGAACAGGTGACGGAAAATGCCTGTGCTTCATTGCATTTGGAAAGTACTGGGTTTCAAGGCAAAGCCCGTTCCTTTTGCCATAGACGGCATTTTCCTTTCCATTAAGGTTATTGAGGAAATTTCCCGAATAGAACTGTACACCGGGTTTAGTGGTAAACACCTGCATCAAACGGCCGCTTTCGGGATGATATAACTCTACTGCCACTTCCCTGATATCTCCCTTGGTATTCAAAACCCAGTTATGATCATAGCCTCCCCCGTTTTTAATCTGTTCATCGCTGCTGTTAAAGCCTTCGGCAAAATTTCTGAGCGTAGTAAAATCCATTACTGTGCCTTTTACGCTTCGGATTTCTCCGGTTGGGATACACTCATCATTTACAGGTGTAAAGCTGTCTGCATTTATATAAATCTGGTGCTTCAGGATATCTCCCGATGCATGCCCGCCCAGATTGAAATATGCATGATTTGTCAGATTCAATACAGTATCCTGATCGGAAACCGCATTGTAGTCTATAACAAGCTCATTTCCCTCGGTTAATGAATATTCAACCTTTACGTCAACCTTCCCGGGATAATTCTCCTCCCCATCAGGACTTGTGTGGGTCAATACAAGCTTTTCACCATTAACTTCAGCCTTCCAGACAACATTGTGAAACCCTGTTAATCCGCCGTGCAGATGATTTTTCCCATCATTCTTAGCCAGTTCATATACTTTTCCGTTGAGTTCAAATCTGGCATCCTCTATTCTGTTTGCGTGCCTTCCCACAAGTGCTCCGAGATATCCGGGATTTTCAATATATTTGTCAAGATTCCTGTAGCCTAAAGCCACATCTGTCATGTTTCCGTTTTTATCGGGCACTGTAATCGAAACTATTATACCGCCAAAATTGGTTATATCAACAGATACTTTTTTTGAATTTGTAAGAGTAAAAATATCTACCTTTGTTCCGTCGGGCAAAGTACCGAAATAATTCTTTGTTATACTCACTGTTTTATCCTCCCAGATCCGAATTAAAAGATTAAACTTATTTAATTTAATCAGTTTATCTTTTAAATTTATTTTATTTATATCATAATTCAATATTCAATGCATGTAAAGTACACAGTTATAAGCCTCATTGAATCCCTCCTGCGGAAAATCAATATATGCTCAGGTTATACAGCCTCAAGCACACTGAATTGTGAATTGTACAATTTGTAATAGTGCCCTTTTAAATTCAGCAATTCTTCGTGTGTTCCGCGTTCCACTATTGAGCCGCTGTCAATGTACATGATACAATCCGCATTTTTTATTGTAGAAAGTCTGTGTGCAATTATAAATGAAGTTCTGCCTTTCAGCAGCCTTTGCAGACCGTTTTGAAGAGCAAGCTCGGTCCGGGTATCTATACTTGAGGTCGCCTCATCCAAAATAAGAATTCTTGGGTCTGCAAGCAGCGCTCTGGCAAAGGATATAAGCTGCCGTTCTCCAATGGACAGCCTCGTTCCCCTTTCATTTATTTCGGTATTGTACCCATCCTTCAGATTCATTATAAAATCATGGGCACATACTGCTTTAGCAGCCTGTATGGCATCCTCATCGCTGGCGTCCGGTCTCGCGTATTTAATGTTGCTCATCACTGTTCCCGAGAAAAGGAAGGTATCCTGAAGCATGACGCCCATTTGGTTTCTGAGGGAACCCAGTGTGACATTTCTTATATTTATTCCATCAACCAGCACCTCTCCCTCCTGAACATCATAAAATCGGCTGATAAGGTTGATTACCGTACTCTTTCCCGCTCCGGTAGGTCCAACAAGTGCAATGGTACTGCCCGGCTCGACCTTAAAGTTTATATCATCAAGAATTTTGCTTCCGGCTTCTACGTCATATGTAAAGCCAACATTTTTGAATTCTACCTTTCCTTTTACCAGAGGCATTTCGGTTGCTCCGGGCAGATTGGAAATTGACGGTTTTTCATCTATGGTCTCAAATATTCTCTCAAGGTAGGCCATTGCATTAATCATTGCGTTATAAAAATTCCCCATATTGGTAATTGGCTGCCAGAATCTCCATATATAACTTACAAACGCAATCAGCACACCGACGGATACATCCTGCAGCCATATTATCCCTGCAAAATAGAGGACTGCCACACCTGTTGTCGAGATGGTATCAATAATGGGCCATAGAATAAAGTTGGATTTGACAAATTTCATCCATGCCTTTCTATAGGCAGTACTCAGTTCGTGGAAAATACTCTCGTTCTTCTTCTCACGTGCAAAGGACTGGGTTACCTTGACACCGCATATACTCTCGTGGATATATGCATTAAGGTTTGACTGCTTCATGCTTAAAGCCTGGGTATTCCTTCTCTGTATATTTTTGATCAGCATTATGGCTATTATAAGCGGAGGCAATCCCAGCAGGCTGACCAGTGTGAGCTTTACATTTATGAACAGCATGAAAACCACGATACACACCAGCGTGAACATATCTGTTATAAAGTTTATAAAACCGTTTGACAGCAGGTCACTCAGAGAATTGACATAGTTCAGTACCCTGACCAGTATTTTTCCGTGGGGGCGGCTGTCATAATATGAAAATGGAAGCTCCTGAAGTTTGTAAAAAATATCTTCCCTGATCTTTTTTACAATATTATTACCTATGGTCGACATAAGCTTGACCCTGAATTTGAAACATATTGCATTTATAATAAGAGTGACTGCAAAAATGACCGACAAAATTATCAATCCGTTAATATCCTCAGCCGGAATTTTGTTGTCTATTGCATCCTGTACAAGTACCGGGCCCAGCAGATTTGCAACGCTGGCTATAAGCATCAGCATTACTGTAACAACTATAGTGAGCTTATAGGGCTTCATATATCTCAAAAGCCTTATTAAGTCTTTCATTCTGAAAACCGATACCAATTCTTCATCCACATCGTACTTGTTTCTGGCCATTAACCCACCTCCTTGACTGCTGCGGCGTCAAAATCGCCGAATTGGGTAAGATAGACATTATAATAGTACCCCTTCTGTTCCAGAAGTTCCTCATGCGTACCCTGTTCAATAATTGTTCCTCCGTTAAGAACTATTATCTTGTCGGCATTTTTGACAGAAGCTATTCTGTGGGCAATTATAAATGTTGTTTTATTATTATAGAAGGATCTTAATGTCTTGTGTATCTCAAATTCTGTTTCCATATCAACGCTGGAGGTGGTATCGTCCAGGATCAGTATGGAAGGATCTTTCAGAATAGCTCTTGCAAGTGCTATTCTCTGCCTCTGCCCGCCGGACAAACCCACTCCCCTCTCCCCGATAATGGTATCATAACCTTCGGGCAGGTTTGATATGAACTTATGGGCATCTGCTATTCCCGCCGCCCACTTCACCGATTCATACGGGGCATCCGGTACGCCATAGGCGATATTGCCCTCAATGGTATCTGAGAAAAGGAATACATCCTGCATTGCAACCGATATTTTTTCACGGAGGTTTCTCAATTCGATATCTCTGACATTTACATTGTCTATGAGTACTTCACCCTCACTGCAGTCATAAAATCTGCATATGAGATTTACCAGTGTGGATTTTCCTGAACCGGTAGGTCCTATTATAGCTATTGTCTGTCCGGGATTGGCCTTAAGGCTGACATTTTTCAGAACCTCATCCCCTTCGTAGCCAAAGCAGACATTTTTAAATTCAACCACACCTTTGATATCTTCTTCGGCAGGTTTTTCCACGTTGCTTATTGATGTCTCTGTTTCGAAAAATTCTCTGATTTTATCGGCCGAGGCGTTAAAACGCTGAATGTCATTTATAAGCCAGCCGCACTGTCTCATAGGATTTCCCAGAGCCCATATTATAGAGTTGAAGGTTACCAGCTCTCCGATGGATATCTGATTGTTGATTACCAAAATACCACCTATTATTATGATGGTAAGTGAAAGAGTTCCCGCAAGCGAATCTATTACGGGGAGATATTTTGACCAAACATTGGCCGAATCCATGTTTTTTTGTCTGTAAGCTTCATTTTCCCTGTCAAATTTGTCAATCTCGATTTTTTGTGTGGCAAAGGCCTTTATGACCCTGTTTCCGCTGATATTCTCCTGTACTACCGAATTCAGTCTTGAAAACTGCTGTCTGACAGCTGAAAAAGTCGGTCTGACCTCATTGGCAAGTTTTATGGCCGCCCAGCCGAGAAACGGTATGACCAGAAGCAGCACAAGTGTAAACTGCCAATTGATTGTGAATAAAAGTATCACCGCAAAAATAAAAATTACGGTATTTTCAAAAACCATGTAAATAACCCAGGATATAAAATGGCGGACCATATCCATATCACCTGTCATTTTTGCCATAATGTCACCGGTTCTGGTTGTGTCGAAAAACTTGAAGTCCAGTTCCTGCAGCTTTTTGTACATATCCTCCCTGATGGTCATATATGCTCCCTGGGAGACCTTCTCAAAGTTAATTTGATATGTAAATCTTATCGTTGCCTTTGCTACTGTGGCCCCGATCATTAATGCTGCCAGTGTAAAAAGTATTTCCCTGTGGCCCTGCTTGATAACCCTGTCAACAATAATACCGGACACATATGGAGATATCATGCTTAGCGCTGAAGCAACAAGGACCATGATAAGGCTTATGCAAACCCGGAGTTTATATTTCTTTATATAGCTCCATACCCACTTTACATTTTCCATAGATAAGTAATTCCTTCCACTTTATGTTTTCAAAGTCAATTACTGCCAATGCCGTCACCTCCTCGAAAATTGCCAAAATATCTCGGCGCGAGGTCTGTGATTTTTGAGTGAGATAATTTGGCTTGCGGCAAGGCAAAGGCGTACAGTAAGGCTTTGTGCCTTGCAAGCGGCTTCAACGCAGCCGCAGGGCAAATTAACCACTTAAAAACGTATTGTACATTGTCTATAGAGGGGTAAGAATGTCCGAATTTAATTCCCGATCAAATGGAT
>JAEVZU010000255.1 GCA_023392075.1 Bacillota bacterium
TCTTGCAGGTTTTGCATTTGCCAAATATAAATTTTTCGGAAGAGATATATTATTCGTTATGCTGCTGATAACGATGATGATACCGGCAGAGCTCAACATGACTCCGCTGTATCTGATGTTTTCCAAGATGCACTGGCTGAACACCTACAAGGTACAGATATTTCCGGGAATAGCAAATGTATTTGCCCTGTTTTTAATGAGGCAGTATATGGTCACAATTCCCGATTCACTTATAGAAGCTGCCCGTATAGACGGTGCAAGGGACTTTAAAATTTTCTACAGGATTATTATGCCCATATCAATGCCATCCATCAGTGCATTGGCAATACTGCAGTTTTTAAGCAAGTGGAATGAGATACTTTACCCTAAAATAATGCTTACAAAGAAAGAATTAATGCCTATTATGATAATACTTCCCACTCTGAATGAGTTGGATTCGGCCCGCAGTGTTCCATGGGAGCTGGTTTTAACCGGTTGTACTCTTGTCACTGTCCCTATCATAATCGTATTTTTAATATTTCAGGATAAATTCCTTTCCAGTGTTACATTGGGCGCTGTAAAAGGATAATATATTCAAAAGGAGACGAATTAATATGAATCGTATTGATAATATCCGGCAAAAAATTGCCGAAGGTAAACTTGTAAAGGGATTCTTTCTTACCATGGCGGATCCCATGGTAAGTGAAATTGCCGGCTATGCCGGTTATGACTACGTCTGGATAGACGCTGAACACGGGCCGCTGGACCGTCAGGAGATATTCCACCACATTGTGGCAGCTCAGGGATCCGGCTGCTGTGCTTTTGTACGTGTACCTGTTGCCGACCCGGCCGCAATGAAAGCCATTCTGGATATGGGGCCTGACGGTATAATTTTCCCGTTTGTAGACAATAAGGAAATTGCTCAAAGGGCGGTGCAAGCCTGTGCCTATCCTGACGGTGAAATTCACGGAGTACGCGGACAGGGCCCTATCCGTGCCATAAAGTACGGACTTGAGGATGAAGGTGCCTATTTGAAAACCGCATATGAAAAAGTCTTTAAGATAGTTCAGATAGAATCCCTGGAGGGTTATGAAAATCTGGATGAGATCATGCAGGTAAAAGGTATTGATTCAATTTTCATCGGTGCTGCGGATTTGTCCAGAAGCATAGCAGGCAGAGGTAATGACCTGGACCTGAATACGATATATAATGATATATGCAGCCGGGTACGCAAAAACAACATGGTGCTTGGCGCGGCCATCGGAGCAACTGCTGAAGATGCCGCCAGAGTCACGGCTAAGGGTGTTCAGTACGTTGTGTTCGGTCAGGATGCCAGAGTGCTTGCGTCAGGCTTAAAGGCCAACCTGGATGCGCTGAAGGATTTTTAAAGCACTATTCATTACATTTTGTGGCCGCTATTGCGGCTCAAAGCCATAACTTGGCTTGGGAGGTTACTATGGAGTATACGGCAAACACGGCAAGATATGAGAAAATGAAGTACAACCGCTGCGGAAAAAGCGGTTTGCTGCTGCCTGCAATGAGTCTTGGACTCTGGCACAACTTCGGTGACTGTGCGGTTTATTCAAACAGCAAAAACATGCTGCTGGGTGCATTTGATCTGGGCATTACGCATTTCGACCTGGCAAACAACTATGGACCAAGTGCCGGCAGCGCCGAGGAAACCTTTGGAAAGGTTATAAGTGAAGAACTCGGACCATACCGCGATGAGTTAATAATTTCAACAAAAGCCGGTTATTACATGTGGCCGGGACCATACGGCGAATGGGGCAGCAAGAAGAACCTGGTGGCAAGTCTGGACCAGAGCCTTAAAAGAATGAAGCTGGACTATGTGGATATTTTTTATCATCACAGACCCGACCCCAATACCCCTCTGGAGGAAACCATGGATGCGCTGGCTGGAATAGTCCGCAGCGGAAAGGCTCTATATGCGGGTATCAGCAATTATAATCCGGAAGATACCGGGAAAGCTGCCGTTATTTTAAAAGATATGGGAGTTCACTGCCTCATTCATCAAATGAACTATTCAATGTTCAACCGGCAAACAGAAAAGGTTCTGGATGTGCTTGACGAGCAGGGCATTGGAAGTATAGCCTTTTCTCCGCTGGCACAGGGGCTGCTGACCGGCAAATATGCAAACGGAATACCGGCTGATTCCAGAGCGGCAGGGCACAGCGTGTTTTTGACAAAAGACAGTATTACACCGGAGAAAATAGAGAAAGCCAACCGGTTGGGTCAGCTGGCTTCCGAAAGGGGACAGAGCCTCACACAGATGGCACTTGCCTGGGTATTAAGAAGAGACAGGGTGACAAGTGTTATTCTGGGGGCAAGCCGGCTTGAACAGATCAGGGAAAATATTGACGCTCTGAACTGTGCGGAATTCACAGATGAGGAACTGGCCCGGATCGACGCAATCCTTAAGTAATCTCAAGGGAATTAGTGTTGAGGGGAACTAAACTGGTGGGAGAATGTCATATGGTTTTGGACTTATTTGAGAACAGGGAATTATATTTTAATATGCACAGCGGCTTCAAGCCGGCCTTTGAATTTATCGAAGCCTGTATAAGCGGGAATCCCTTACCGGGCAAATATGAGATAAATGCTGAAAAGGTATATGCCATGGTTCAGGAATATGAAACGGTCCCGGAAAATGAAATACTGTGGGAAGCTCATAGAAAATATATTGATATACAGTATATTTTCCGGGGCAGTGAGCTTATCCATTGTGCAAATATCCGCGAAATGCCGCCGGAGACTGTTTACAATGAGGAGAAGGACTGCCTGCTGTGCAGTTTTACCGGCGGAGTGCAGCTGAAGCTGGACACAGGCCATTTTGCCGTCTTTTATCCCCATGATATGCATAAGCCTATGTGTATGGCGGATAGCCCGTCAAAAGTTAAAAAAATAATTGTAAAGGTGGCGGTGCAGGAGTAAAAGACTGCCACCCGGAAAATTATAATACATCCTAAACAGCTGTCTTTAACAATTATTAATCATGATTGTTTGAAGGCGGCTCTTTTTTTCTTGTTAATACAGGGCTTGCGTTTTCTGTGCAATATTGTAAATATCAAGCTTATTTTGGTATACTATTTAAATAGGTATTTTAAATACTCAGCGGGTGTTTTACCGGCTGGGATAAACGAAGCAGTTTGTACTTGAAAGGATATTTACAATGTCGGAAATAAATGCAAGACACAGGGAAAAATGTGATGCCAATAGAACTTGCAGCGGTTATTGCTGTACTCAAATAAAAGACTTTTCGGTAAGGATAGGTAAAACAGATATATTGCACGATGTAAACCTGCATCTGCACTGCGGAGAGCTGACTGCCCTGATAGGTCCCAACGGGGCAGGGAAGAGCACGCTGCTGAAGGCAATCCTTGGAGAGATAAAGCATGAGGGATCAATTGTTTTTGCAGGCTCTAATGGGCAGAATAGTGCCAAACCCATGGTGGGCTACGTGCCGCAGCAGCTGGAGTTTGATACTGCAGCACCTGTGAGTGTGAAAAATCTGTTTACGGCATGTATGGGCAGAAAACCTGCCTTTCAAAGCACTTCCAAAGAGTTGGCCAAAAGGATATCAGACTGCCTGGCCAGGGTG
Source organism: Bacillota bacterium (assembly GCA_023392075.1). Classification (GTDB taxonomy): domain Bacteria; phylum Bacillota; class Clostridia; order Acetivibrionales; family DSM-1351; genus Ruminiclostridium. The sequence goes on from JAEVZU010000255.1 coordinate 3,599, forward strand.
CAGGGTGAAGGGCTTATTGACAAAAGGCTGGGAGCTTTGTCGGGAGGCGAACTTCAAAGAGTATTGCTGGCTCTCGCACTTGAACCTGTTCCGCAGCTGCTTTTAATGGACGAGCCGGTTTCGGGAGTCGACCGGAAGGGGCTTGAAGTGTTTTATGAAATAGTTTCGCAGATAAGAGAAAAGTATGATCTGACCATAATACTCGTATCCCACGACCTTGATCTTGTAAAAAAACATGCCGACAGGGTTGTGCTGCTGAATAAAACGGTAATCTTGAACGGGCCGCCGGATAAGGTATACAGTGATAAAAAATTATCCGAAACTTTCGGCCTGACAGGATTAATTAACAGCGGTGAAGAGGGGGAATGAGCATGGACCAGATATACAGTTTGCTGAATACTATTCTCCCGTTTGAATGGCTGGGATATGATTTTATGAAAAATGCCTTTCTGGCTGTATTGCTGATAACACCCATATTCGGTATTTTGGGAACCATTATTGTCAACAACCGCATGGCCTTTTTCTCAGATGCGCTTGGTCATGGAGCTTTTACAGGAATAGCCATAGGAAGTGTAATCGGAATCATACAGCCAATATGGTCGGCAGTGGTGTTTTCAATTGCTTTTTCGACACTTATTACACTTATAAAAAATAAAACCAAGACATCAACCGATACGGTAATTGGTGTGTTTTCGTCTGCCGCAATTGCTCTGGGTGTGGTACTGGTAACTTCGGGAAGTATCAGCTATAACTCATACCTGGTGGGAGACTTGCTCAGCATAAGCCCCTTTGAAATAGGAATCCTGCTTATACTCTCAGTAATAATAGTTGCTTTATGGATTATATTTTATAACAAGGTTTTACTGGTCAGTGTCAATATATCGCTGGCCAGAAGCCGCGGCATAAATACCATGGCCGTGGAGCTGGCCTTTACCGCAATAATAGCTGTTACGGTTACACTGGTCATCCAGTGGATAGGTTTGCTGATAATAAACTCACTGCTGGTGCTGCCGGCAGCCGCGGCCAGGAATGTCTCCACCAATGCGCGGCAGTATAACGTTTTGACTGTATTGATTTCAATTGTTTCAGGGCTGATCGGGCTGATATTGTCCTACTACCTGGATACTGCCACAGGTGCAACAATTGTAATCATTTCAGCAATAATATATTTTATAACATTGGGTCTGCGGAAGAGGTTTGCCTGAGTATCTTGAGTATAGTAAAGATAGAGGGTAAAAAATACCGGTTCTGTGATAGTTCAGCACCGGTATTTTTTTATCCAATTGACAGAAATTCATTGCTTTATCCCATAACCACCAAAATATCATTTTTGCCAGAAAGCTCCTCAAAAGCGGCATAGCAGCCCTCAAACCTCTTACCGTTAATAATAAGGTACTTTACCCCCTTTTCAACACCTGCCGAATTATCCACCTTTATATCAAGAAGCTTTCCACGGAAATTCTTTGTCATACTGAAGGATTTCCAAGCAGCAGGAATGCAGGGATTTATATTTATTCCGTCATAGTCCGGCTGGAGACCCAGAATTCCGTTGACGGCGGCAACCATGACTGTTGAGGCCGTACCGGTGAGCCAGTGCACATGCGAGCGGCCGTGATTCAGGGTGTCGATGCCTTCGGTTGCCTGACCGTGAGCATAGGGCTCCAGCACCCTGATTTCTGCCTGCTCATTCATGGCGGCAGGATTTATTTCGTTAAAGTATTCATAAGCCCTGTTTCCGTTGCCCGCAATAGTTTCGGCCAGAATGAGCCAACCCTGGGGCTGGGAGAAAATACCCGCATTCTCCTTTGTACCCTCATTGAAAAGCACCATCCTGGCAACGGGAAGCCCGAACTTTTTGAATGCAGGGTAGAAAAGCATGGCACCATATCTGGTATTAAGCTTCTTATACACCTGATCAAGAGCAAGTCCCGCTCTTTCTCCCACGGCTGCACCGCTGATGACGGCCCAGGTCTGGGGATTCAGCCAGAGACCGGCTTCTTCGTTAGCTTTTGAGCCTATGGTGTAACCGGCCTCGGTAAAGCCGCGGACATACTGGGTTCCTTCCCAGGCAAAATCGTCAAAAGCCTTGCTTAGCCTCTCCATATGTTTATCCGACCATTCCGCATCCGGACCGCAGCTCTTTCTTAAGGCAAATTCCTTGAATATGGACAGGGCGTAGTATAGCTGGAATGCAACGAACATGGACTCCCCTTTGGTTCCCAATCTCAGGCAGTCGTTCCAGTCGGCAAAGAGGCCGGCAGGAAAGCCGTGGCAGCCCTGTCTGTCCAGATTGAACTGTATTGCCTGCTTCAGATGGTTATAGACTGACGCCTGCCCCTTGTCGGCATAAGGAATAATCTCATCTATAAAGTTCCAATTACCGCTCTCCTTGATAAAGGTCATAACCGTGGGGAAAAGCCATAAAGCGTCATCCGCCCTGTAAAAGGACTGTCCTGTTTTTTTGACATATTCCGATTCATCCGGTGTTTCAATTTCTCCCGGGACATGGTCGAACTTTACAAGAGGAAGACCTCCTCCGGTTGAAATCTGGGCCGACAGCATGAGACGGAGACGTTCCCTTGCCAGATTGTAATCAAGGTGAATTATGCCCTGTATATCCTGAACGGTATCACGGTAGCCCAGGCCGTTCCTCAGACCGCAGTACTGGAAAGAGGCGGCTCTTGACCATAGGAAGGTTATAAAACACTGGTAGGCATTCCAGACATTAACCATATTATCAAATTTGTCATCAGGAGTATCAATTTGGAGATTTTCGAGCCGGGAATGCCAGAGACTCTTTAACTCTGCCAACTGGTGCCCGACGGGATCGGTATTATTTGAGAGGGCGGTATCATAGGATTTTATGATTCCACCGGCAGTTTCCTCATTTCCCGCACCCAGCAGGAAAATCATTTCTTTTTCCTCGCCGGGATTCAAGGTTATATCGATTTGGAGGGCACCGCAGGAATTACCGTTATAAGCCGGCGTGTTTGAGCAGCCTCCGGTTTCTACCGCCGTTGGATTTCCGTAATTTCTATAGTTGCCTATGAATACGTCTCTTTCACCGTCAAATGCCGACACTTCGGCTCCGGCCACTCCGAAAAACCGGAAGGAGGGATCTCCCATCACATCACAGCCCCCATCAACATCAGCTGTTGCCTCACTGCCATTTTCATTAATAACCTGAAGAATGTGATTCCCCTTAAAATAAGTTTTACTGATAAACTGGGAGTACTGCAGGTTTACTGTATCATTTTCATAGTGGTCATGATTTGTAAACTCGGCCATCCCAAAGACAGACAGTGTCCTTGCAGATGTTCCGCTGTTTTTTATCCTTAACCCCCATACTTCGTAAAATTTATCCAGAGGAACAAAATATAGAGTATTCGTTTCAATATCCCTGTACAGGGACTTAATTGCCGTATAGGCAGTCCCATGCCGGCATTCGCTCTTATACGAGTCCAGGGGCTTGCACACAGGCTGCCACGACCCCGACCAGTAATCCCCGTCGGAATTGTCACGTATGTAGATATATCTTCCGGGCTGGTCGTTGGACCGGGAGTTTAGCCTGAAACGGGTAATTCTCCCCGAGGCACCTGATTTTACAAAGCTGTAGCCCGTGGCATTATTGGATATTATTGCACCGTAATCCACCGAACCCAAGTAGTTGCACCAGGGAGCGGGTGTATCAGGGCGGGTTATGACGTATTCCCTGTTTAATTCATCAAATTGACCAAATTGCATCGGAATTAATACCTCCAATCCGTAAAACCGTGTTCACAGTTATTAAAAAATAATAAACTCAAAGTTATGAGGAAATGATACCATAACTTGAATAAATCTCCAAACAAAATTAATATAAATGTAAAAATATTATATAGTGCTCCGGACAAACTTCAATGCTTCTGCATTTATTGAAGAGTGTACCGGTGCACTATAATAGATATTATCAATATGTTATGTATTGTATTTATTATTCGTTCTGAAGATACTTCATCAAAGTGCGGAGCTTTGGTATTACGGCACCGGGCAGGTATTCATGTCCGAAATACCTGAAAACGGCTATTTCCTTTGAACAGGTCAGGTGATTATAAGCTGAAAAAACTGTTGAAGGAGGAGTTATGTCGTCTACCAGACCGGAGCTTATCCAGGTATGGCATTTTATTCCGGGAGCAAGATTCATCACATCAAAATATGTGAGAGTTTTCCTGGCCTGTATTTCTATTTCGGGAGAAGGATTTCTCCTGAAATATTCGTTGAACTCGTTATAAGGACCGTTCGGAGTGATTTCTATTGCTCTCTCAAAGTTTGAAAGGTAGGGGTAATCCGCAACAGCAACGACAGGTATTCTGCTTAGTGCCGCCGCCGCTAGAGTCAGTCCTCCGCCCTGGCTTCCCCCGTGTACACCTATCCTTTTGGCGTCGACATTGTCAAGGGCGGCCAATACCTCCAGTGCCCGGACAGCGTCCAGATATACCGCTCTGTAATAGTATTCCGACGGATCAAGGATTCCCTTTGTCATCCAACCTGTTACTCCTCCGGTGGAGGAAGTCACATTATCACTGCTGTAACCCTGCTGTCCGCGGACAAGCATCTGAAAAGCAGCATAGCCGTGCAAGGCCCAGTTTACGGCATCACTTATGCAGCCGTTTGCAGCCCAGTTGTATCCGTGGTACAGCATCAGGCCCGGATGGGGTCCTTTTCTGTCTGGTATAGCTAAGTAACCCTCTATATTGGCATTATTAAAGCCTGAAAAATTGAGTGTGAAAACCTTAACTCCCTTAACCGGATATTCATATGGTGTCAATGTATATTTAAGAGGAATTTCAGAGAGTTCATCGAGAGAATTACTCCAGAATTTCTCAAAGTCAGGCTGTTTTGTCAGTTCCGGTTTATAATTTTTTAACTGTTCAAGGGGCAGATCATAAGGCTGAAGCATAATTTTAGTCTCCTTATTTTACAAAATAGAATAATAATACAATTATACGCCTGCCATTTTATTGTAACAAGCAATTTTTAGAGCGGCAGCCCTATTTCTTTTATTCCTAATATTGCTAAATTTTTGAAAATTCTATACTATAATAATTAGAAGTGTACAGGTAAGGAGGCTATGTCATGGGTAATAAGAGAGCTGCCATATTAATCATACTGTTACTTATCTCAATATTTGCAGGAAGCTGCAGCGATTCCGGCAAGGCATCCAATGCGGTGCCCGGAATGGATATGACTGTTCCCGGCAACGGTTACAATGAATTAGAATCCTTATACGATGAAAAAAAATCCGTGGATGAGAATATTTCAATATTCCTGAACGAAATGACACTTGAAGAAAAGATAGGCCAGATGCTTCAGGTTGAACGAAGATCCATATCCTCAAAAGATATCCAAAAGTTTTTTATAGGGTCAGTGCTGGCGGCAGGAGGTTCAGTCCCGGAGAAAAACACTATGGAGGAGTGGCGTAAAATGACCGACGAGTATAAGACGGCCGCCTCCGGTACAAGGTTGGGAATTCCGCTCCTGTTTGCCATAGACGCAGTTCATGGTAACAATAATCTTCAGAATACCGTGATATACCCTCATAATATCGGGCTGGGGGCAAGCGGAGACAGTGAATTGGTGGGAAAGATAGCAGGAGCTGCGGCGCTGGAGCTTAATGCAGCCGGTATAGACTGGAACTTCTCTCCCTGTGTCGCCGTCAGCAATGATATACGGTGGGGAAGGACCTATGAGAGCTTCAGTGAGAATCCTGATCTTGTAAGCATAATGTCTATCCCGTATATTACAACCATGCAGAAAAACGGGGTGGTAGCCTGTGCGAAGCACTATGTGGCTGACGGTGCAGTAAGTTTTGGGACCGGAGACAGCGGTTATCTTATGGATCAGGGGAATGTGAACATAAATCAGAAGGACTTGAATGATACCTACCTGTCAGTATATCAGGAAGCCATAAATGCGGGAGTTAAAAGTATTATGGTATCCTACAGCAGTATTAACAATGAGAAGAACCATGGGAACAAGTACCTTTTACAGGACCGGCTCAAGGATGATATGGGCTTCAACGGAATTGTGATAAGTGATTTTGAAGGTATTCACCAGCTCAAAGGCGACCGCTTGTACGACAAGGTGGTTCTGTCTGTCGGCGCAGGCATTGATGTCCTCATGGAAGCAGCACAGTGGAGGGAATGTTATGAGGCGCTGATTGAGGCGGTGGGCAACGGGGATATTCGTATGGAGCGTATAAATGATGCCGTAACCAGGGTACTTAGAGTGAAACTGGAAATGGGCAAATTTAAGGCAGTCTCCTCAATACCGGCAAACGAATATTCACTCCGTAATATAATCCACAAACAGATAGCAGAGGAAGCAGTGTTGAAATCGCTGGTGCTGCTGAAAAATAAAAATAATATCATACCCTTTGTCAACAAACAAAATATAGCTGTTATAGGGCCTGCGGCAGATAATATCGGAATTCAGTGCGGAGGCTGGACAAAAACCTGGCAGGGCGGCATGGATAATGACGATGGACGGTGGATGAGCGGTACCACGATTTTAGATGGCTTTAAAGAGCTTGCAGGTAAAAAGGGTAATAAAATAATAACAGATGTTGCAAAACTTGACGAGACAGATATTATTGTTGCTGTACTTGGGGAATATCCCTATGCTGAGGGGAAGGGCGATGACGGCAGCATGGACCTTGTTAACGGAACGGTACTGGACGATAATGAAAGAACCCTCAAAGCTGCATATGCTGCCGAAAAACCGCTGGTTGTCATTTTGGTTTCCGGGCGTCCCAGAATCATAACCAATGAAATAGACAAGTGGGACGGTCTGGTACAGGCATGGCTTCCGGGAACAGAGGGAGGAGCGATTGCAAGAGCATTTTATGGAGATTCAGAATTTACGGCAAGACTGCCGGTTACATGGCCCCGGAGTCTGGGACAGCTTCCGATAACTCTTTACAATCAGTCGGATGGCTATAATGTTCTTTTCCCATATGGGTATGGTTTGAATGTAAAGAACTAGTTTTTCCACAGTGCCGCAACCATGTAATTTGACGTTATTCACAGACTTATACACATTATCCACAGGGAAGCCGGATCAAATAAATAACATTGACATAACAACCAGATGCTTGATTTTTCAGTATGTTCAGATATTTATACAAGGCTTCGGCCGGGATATTTCACATATCCACACATGTGAAATTAACAGTTATCCAAAAGTTATCAACAATAAAAGGCGGGGAATTATCCCCGCCTTTTATTAAACCGTCCTACCGGACATTTTTATACATCATCTTCGTTATCCAAATCTTCTTCATCATCAAGAGCATCGTCATTAACGGCTAATTTTTTTTCAGAATCATCCAATCTTTCAAGGTATTCATCAATAAGGTCTGCAGCTTCAGATTTACCCATAGCTTCAAAGTTAACGTCGCTGATATCTTCCCCCAATTGCTCGGCAAGTTCTTTAATATACTCGATCTGCTGAGCGGTTGCTAATTCCACCATGGACTTAATGTGCTGATCGCATTTTTTGTTTGTACAGCTGCCGTTAATCTTTAATGAACCACATTTGTTACAAAATTCCATAAACAATATCACCCCGCAATTATTAACTATAGCATATTATTAGATAATCGGGTCAAAAGTACCCTTGTGATAAGGTCAAGTGCGACCAGTCACTTAAAATAATTGATATTATATATTATAATACGTGCTAAAGTATTCAATGTAAATATATAATTTCTATTTTTACTAAATAACTATCACAATATTATGCATAATAGTAATAAAATACAAGAGGTTTTTTAAAAATTTCCCTACTTTTGTGTCAGGCGCAGCAGAAGGTTTCCTGCAGATTTAAAAATTAACAGGAAAAGGACTGAGTTTATCCCGGCTTTCATCAGGTTAAACGGCAACAGTATCGGCACAATCATTGCTATAACCGCATCAACCGGTGTGCCTGCAAAAAGCGGATAAAAAATCAGATTCAGCGGAATCATCACGGCCGCCATAGCCAGGGATCCGCAAATCAACCCTGTTATCAGACCCTTCATGTTCCTGTTTCTTGAATATATGGCTGAAGAAACTCCAACCAAAGCCGACGCCGCAAAAATATGCATAACACAGCCTATCCAACCGCTGCCGCTGCTTACGGTTACAGCCTGGACAATTGATGTGACGATACTCAGAAGTATACCTGCCAAAGGTCCAAAAATGAAGCCTCCCATAAGGATCGGTATATCTCCGGCGTCATACTCCAAAAACGGTGCCGCCGGGAATGGGAATCTCAACGGCGAGATAATGAGGATTATGGATATGGCTATTAAAATCCCCATAGTTGTCAGTTGCTTGATTTTACTGCTGTTCATATAAAAATACCCCCCTGGTTTGTATGCGTTCTTACAGAATTGAAGAGCAGTGAGAAACTGTTACCCCATTGATGCAAATCTGTTTTGCACCACATATAAAGAGGGGGTTATTTTCACTGAAATACCCTCTATTAACAATGTAAAATACATTGTCAATAGAAGATAAAAAGCTCTGTGAATAAAATAATCCACAGAGCCCAAAAAGCATTTTAAACGCCAATTCTTCTTCCATCCAGACTGTACTGTCGGCCATGGGATCTCACCATGTCTGCTTTCGCTCGCGGGCTAATGCATTTGCTGCATATTACCGCCGGTAGGGAATTTCGCCCTGCCCTGAAGATACGCAATATTAAATTTATCATAATATAAATATTTTAGGGATTAATAAATTATTCCCTATCTATTGACAAAATTATAACACTGTTAGTAAAAAGGCGTCAAGGGCCATATACACACAAATTTTATATTTTAGGGTAATAATTTGCTTATGGCTGTTAGATAAAATATAAATGTGTTAAAATTGGAAATATATAAGCAAATAAAATAAAGTAATTGGAGGAGTTATGAAGGTAAGAAAAGCGATTATCCCGGCGGCAGGTCTTGGAACAAGGTTTTTGCCCGCTACAAAGGCTACGCCCAAAGAAATGATTCCTATTGTGGACAAGCCTACAATACAGTACATAGTTGAAGAAGCCGCTGCCGCAGGCATTGAGGATATACTTATAATATCGGGTAGAAACAAGAGGGCGATTGAAGACCATTTTGACAAGTCCTATGAATTGGAAGAGGAACTCAGGAGGAAGGGCAAGCAGGAGCTTTTAAGCTGCGTTGAAGAGATATCAAGTATTGCGAATATTCACTATATCAGGCAGAAGGAAGCAAAAGGTCTGGGGCATGCCATTTATTGCGCCAAGTCCTTTATAGGCGATGAACCCTTTGCAGTGCTGCTGGGCGATGATATAGTTGACTCCAAAACCCCATGTATAAAGCAGTTGATGGATGTTTACAACGAGTACAGGACAACCATCCTCGGAGTTCAGAAAGTACCGCTTCCCGATGTGTCCAAGTATGGAATAATAGCAGGGAACCAGATTGATGAAAGAGTTTATAAGGTTAAAGGCCTGGTTGAAAAGCCCGAAGTTGATCAGTCACCGTCAAATATTGCAATGTTGGGAAGATATATTATATCCCCAAGGATATTTGAATTTCTCGAAAAGGCTACTCCGGGCAAGGGCGGAGAAATATGGCTCACCGATGCACTTCAGCAGCTCATGGACTGCGAGGCCATGTATGCTTACGATTTTGAAGGAGACAGATTTGATGTTGGAGACAGAATAGGCTTCCTTAAGGCCACTGTGGAATTTGCTCTGAAGAGGGAGGAGCTGAACGGCGATTTTACAGCCTTCCTGAAGGAAAGAGTTGAGAGATTGCCGTAAAAGGGAACACCATATACCGGAATTAATAAAAGCTGCCATGAAATAATGTTTAAACATTATTCCGTGACAGCTTTTTTGCCGGTTTAACTTGTATTGCTAATTGAAATTTTGTGCTTTACAGATTATCCATTTATCAGAATCAACTGGTACGCGAGGACAACTTCGTGAAATAAGATGTACGGGAGTTACCAGTTGATATGAAATTACACATGTAAAGCAAAATTTCAATAATTAGCACAACAGGTTAATTTAGTGCTTTAAACTGATATGTAATGGTGTTGCCTTTTACTTTAACTGAAACATATTTGGCGGCCGGTTTGTTTTTGTCGCTGAAGCCGGCTGCGTCGAAACCTGCAGTTACAACATATTTTACTCCTTTATCCATATAGCTGGAGTTGGTAGAGCCCTTATAGAATACCCAGACATTTTTATCGGGATTTTGCTTTTTATAATCTGTCAGCATATCCTTCAGAACCTGGCCTTCCTTTGCGTCATTAAAACTGGAAGGATTCTCCGACAGGAATACAAACAGATTGTTTCCAGCAAAGGAGCTGAGCTGGTTTTTAAACCAGAACCACTCATTATAGTCGGTAGCCCTTAAGCCGCCTTTGGCAGTATTGAGCTGTATGAGCCTGCTGCCGTTCTTATCCATGGCTTTATAGCTTGCAGTAGTAGAAAGCGTAGGAACCTTAAGCGAAGGCCATAGATTGTCATAGCTGCCTACCAGCACAGAGGCCTGCATTTCCTTGTTTATTTTCGTGGACAAAGAATTCAACATGCTTATCTGCGTTTTATCCTTATCCTTGTTATAGGCGACCGACTGGCCAAAAACTGAAAAACTAAAGGAATCTGCGCCCGATACGGTGCGGTCCTTGTTGGCCTCATCCTTTGGAACTGTGGTCACAGCCGATTTTGAGGCCGCAACCTCCGGATATCCGGAATATACCATGGTAAGGTCGTCAAAATATAAAGTACCCGAGCTGGCTTTCTTGGTCGTTTGAACTGCATAAACCTTCGTTACTTTTGTGGGGCCGCTGATATCATCAAGTGAAACCTCAAGATATTTCCAGCCGGTCCAGTTTACATCCTTGGTGAAATACTTGTAATGGGGAGTGCCTTTTTTATCAGTTACAATGGCGCCTATCCACAGCGGTTTCTTGGTGGAACTGTAAACCCACATTCCCAGCTTTGTTGCAGTGCTGTCCAGGGCCTTTCCTCCGCCCGCAAGGTTAATGTATGCAGCACGGTTTTCCTTAAGTCCTTTTGTGAAGTCATAGGTCAGCTTTCCCGAATACGGGCCTGACTTGTATGCATTTGTTGCAGGATCATACTTTGCTGTTACGGTCTTGGCTGACAGGTCAATGCTTAAGGCTTCGCTGCTGTTGAAATCTTCTATAACTTTCTTAATTCCGGGCTGACTGATGGATACAGGGCAGAAGACCGAAACTCCCGCAAAAGAAGCCGATACATAGCCTGTTCCGGATTTGCCTGCCGTAAATACATTGGAGTCGACAGTTCCAACCTTGTTAACAACGCCCCATTTTACATTTGAGGGGTGTATGCTTGCACTGAAGCCATTTTTATCGAAACCTTTTACAGCAAAGGTTGTAGTTTTTCCCGAAGAGGTATTCAGCGTGTCCAGATTCAATTCCAACTTTACAGGAGCACTTAAAACCGTAAGAGGGCAGGTACCTACTACCGAATCTCCTATTTTGGCGGTTATTACTGCCTGGCCGGCTGTTGTGGGAGTAAAGACATTATCTGCAAAAGTACCCTTGACTCCTGTGACGGACCACTCAATTTCCTTGCTGTCAACAGCAACAGGGTTCAGATACTTGTCAACGCCCTTGACTGTAAATGCCCTCGCAGTATTAACAAAAGCATAATCCTCATAGGCACTGAGCAGCAGGGAATCAACCGGACCCTGGGGGCCTATGGAGAATACCCCGAGAGATGCCGAAACATTTCTCCAACCTTCCGAAGGAGTATTCACGGTTGAAAGATCTGTAGCTCCTTCCTGCCTGGCCACCATGACAGTTGAACTGCCTCCGTCAAAATTAATTGCATTGGCGCAGCCCAGTTCCTTCATGTATTCAGCCAACTCTGCCTGGGTCATGCCAATGCTGTCATTCTTTTGTCTGCCATCCACCGTTACGATCAGGAGGGTCTTGCCGTCCTCTGTGGTTCCTGCGGCAGTTCTAGGCTGTCTGGATTCCCCTGCGGCAGAGTGGGTAAAGTACGGTGCAACCTTGCCTCCCTGAACCAGCATGGACCCGCCGGTAAGAGCCATCTGCATCTGACTGCTGTCCACATTAAGTTTTATTTCATAAGAAACCGGGTCACCCACTTTAAAATTATCTGTAAGGAATTTCTCATTTCCCATGGTAGCCATTACAACATATCCGTTTTTGGGAATGGGAATTCCGGGCTTGTTTTCACTGAATTCTTTTACTACACCATCTTCGACAACCATTTCGGTCCACACGGGATATTTTGTTGAAACTCCTGGTGTTGTACTTCCCCACTTGGAGTCAACTATATACATATTATAATTGTAATATCCGTTGTAATTGTTATAAGCCGCCACACTTTTACGGGTTTCGTTTGGTGTTATAAGCTCAATTTCCGTTTTCCAGTATTGGTATAAGGCTCTGTTCAGCTTATCAATGGCAAGTGTGGCTATATAATCGGAATTATCTCCCGCATTTGCCATTGCAAACTCTCCGTTTGCGGCGACCGGACCAAAGGGAGCACCCGTTGACATATCAAAAAAGCATGCGTTTACAGCAGCCAATGCGCCGCTGCTTTTGGCGAGGTTGCTGACTGACGAGGTTTTTTTGATTCCGGCCGGGTTTATCAGGCTGTCCACCTTGACATTTTCATTTGATAAATCTACCCTGAGCACGTTGGTACGTATCCAGCCGCTTGTGGTAAAACGGTTGTACTGCTCCAGAACAACTCCGGAGGTTATGTTCTGTTTTTCTACTGTCTGGTTGATTACCAGAGGTGCGGCTAAAACATTAGCGCTGAGTGAAACGATTAATAATGCCGGCATCAATAACAATGCCAGGCTTCTTCTTATGTATTTACGCATTATGGTCTCCATTTCTCCATTACTTTTACCCTGGTGGTCTGCGGAATCTAGATTCATATATTGCCGGACAATATATGTTTTAGAGTCACAGCACCAGCTTGTTCCTTCTTTTAAACAGAAATAAACTTCAAAGTCTACTCATGCCAGCCGTCGATTTCCGCACGCTTAATTGCTCCAAACAGATTGCTTTTAATATCCCGGTTTTCTTTTTGAAGCTGATAAATTAAGTCTTTGACGTACTGACGCTTGGTTTTTCCATCGATATGACAGGGACTTTTAACTATTGGGAACAGTCCTGATTTGGCAACAGCTTTTATTTGTTTTTCTTCTGTATAAATAAGCGGCCGGATAAGAAATAATTCTTTTCTGTCCAGATATGTAACGGGAGAAAATGTATGAAGATTGCCTTCAAAAAAAGTACTGAGCAAAAGGGTTTCGATTGCGTCATCCCTGTGGTGTCCGAGTGCGACCTTGTTACAGCCCAATTTTTTTGAGACGTTGTGCAGAGCTCCTCTCCGGAGATTTGCACACATTGAGCAGGGATTTTTCTCCTGCCTGTATTCAAAAATGATCTTTCCTATCTGGGTCTCTTCAATAGTATAATTAACGCCTATTTGGCGGCAATACCCGGCAACGGGTGTGAAATCGGCATTCCCAATTCCCATGGTAAGGCTGATAGCTTCGATTTCAAATTTTTTAGGATAGAACCGCTGTAACTGTTTCAGGGCAGTAAGCAGTGTCATACTGTCTTTTCCGCCGCTTACACCAATAGCGATTCTGTCGCCGTCATCAATCATGTCATAATCCTGAATAGCTCTTCTGACCTGCCCGAGAATTCGTTGTATAGGCACCACTCCTTTAATATTTTTTAGAAATATTTAATTGTCTAATTATTCCTTATTATAGAAAAAGTCGTATGACGGTTCAAGTCTTATTACATTTCAATTGTATTACATATGAAAAATATACCGGAATATACACAAATAAGGGGAATAAGAGGTTGTTTATCTCTATTTTACCGGACATAATAAACGGACGAAAAACCAAGTATGCTAAAGAAACGCAGTGATAAATTCAAATATATGTTTATTTCGCGCATTGCTTATATATCATGGCTATAGTACAATACTTTTGCACTTGAGAAAGTAAAGCAGTGTATAACGGGGTGTAGCGCAATTGGCAGCGCGCTTGGTTTGGGACCAAGATGCTGGAGGTTCAAGTCCTCTCACTCCGACCAAGGCACTTATGTTTTCTGCGGAAAACATAGGTGCCTTTCACTATGTTCAAGGCACGAAGTGCCTTACGGGTGAGACCAGTCTCCCCGTATGCCCCTCTGGCCTCCCGGCGGGAATAAAACCTTAAAGGATTATTAATATCTTGCTAAAATGGCAATGCAGTTCGAGAAATTAAAATATTGACGCTGTATACTTATATCAAAGGCAGGAAGTGACTGAATTAGCCGGAATTGTATGGATATAGGTTTGCTTATGACTTGGCACCTGAATTTCAATATGGAACTTCGGCGAAGGATGGTTGCAGGCAGTTAGTTCGGGCAGTTACCCTGGGCGGAAGATGAATGATCTTATTAAATTGAAACCCAACTAATCTTGTGTTATAATTTAAGTAAAATAAAAAGAAATTGAGGTGTTGGAAGTGAGGATTTTCTTTATCAGAATACGTAGTTTAGTTTAATTAAAACTAAATAAAAGTAAGGCAAGCGACCTGATTCAGCAGGTCTGTTTATGTACCTTATTTTGTGGATTCTTGTAAAGAACATCATACTTGCTTTTAATATTACCATTCCGAATTCGTTGGACTTAAGAAGTGTAATTCCGCTTTTTTTCACGTGTTACACGTCTTATTGATACATGATTTTGGTGATAACAACCGGGCTGCAGGTGAATTTTGTTCATTTGCAGCCTTTTTATATCTATTTCCTTGTTCAAATTCAAGAATCCAGCTGACAGTTAACTGTTTACAAGGGGTGAAAACCAGCCCGTGAGCATAGAGAAGGGAGGTTCAAAATGAGAATGTGGATTAACATTTTTTATATAAGGATCAGAATATAAGGCACGGTTCGTGACGTAGCCTCCAATATCAATGGAACCAGTGAAATCATGACTCCGTGCTATGAGGTATTTATTTTAGCATATCGAAGGAGAGATTGATTATGATACAAAGACAAAGGGCACTTTTAGTAGGTATAAATATAAATGACCAAAGCTTTTTTGAGGACTCAATGGAAGAGCTTAAGAATTTGACGGCTGCATGTGAACTGGAGATTGCAGGAGTGATTGAGCAGAACTTGAAAGCAGTTAATACTGCTTACCATATCGGCTCGGGCAAGGTGAAAGAGGTCAGGCTGCTGATTGATGAATTAAAAGCGGATATTGTTGTTTTCAGCAATGAACTCTCCCCGTCACAATTGCGAAATCTTGAGGATGCGCTTGAACGGGAGATAATTGACAGAACCATGCTTATACTTGAAATTTTTGCAAAAAAAGCAAAAACTCGGGAGGCAAAACTTCAGGTTGAGGTGGCCCGGCTTAAATATATGCTTCCCAGACTGACGGGTTTAAACGATGATCTGAGCAGACAGGGCGGAGGTGCAGGTCTTAAAAATAAAGGTTCAGGAGAAACAAAACTGGAACTCGACAAAAGGAGAATCGAGTCTAAAATAGCTGAACTGAGCAAAGAGCTGGAGCTGCTTGTAAATGAGCGAAACATACAACGCAGTAAAAGAAACAAGGCCGGACTGCCTTCAGTTGCATTGGTAGGTTATACAAATGCAGGTAAATCAACCTTGATGAATGCTCTGATTGAGGTTTATCAAAAGAATGCGGATAAAAAAGTATTCGAAAAGGATATGCTCTTTGCTACATTGGAAACTTCAGTCAGAAATATTACTCTTCCGGATAAGAAGGCTTTTCTTTTATCGGATACCGTGGGCTTTATCAGTAAATTGCCCCACGAGCTGGTTAAAGCTTTCCGTTCAACTTTGGAAGAAGTAAGGACTGCAGATTTACTCCTGCATGTGGTGGATAGTTCGAACCCCAATTTTGCCCGGCAGATCAAGGTAACAAGTGAAACGTTAAAGCAGATAGGCGCTGATAATATACCAACAATACTTGTATTTAATAAAGCTGATTTAACTAATGAGACAGTACCCTGTATTAAAGATGGAAAGGTTTATATTTCAGCTAAAAAGAATTCAGGGATTGAAGAATTGGTTCAGCTGATGGGTAAAGAAATATTTACACAGTATATGGAGTATAAAATGCTGGTCCCATATAACCAGGGCAATATAGTGGCATATTTTAATGAAAATGCTGATGTTAAGGCGGTAAGTTATGAGAAGGACGGAACACTGCTTACTGTGGAATGCAGGGCAAGTGATTATAAACGGTTTGAAAAGTTTGCTTTTAAGGGCTGATCAAGTATAAGGCAGTACTTTAAAAAATAGGATTTATGCAATGTATTCATACTGCCGCTGTTCACTCTGACCAAAAGAAACACCTGGGAGAATTAATCTTCCAGGTGTTTTTGTTTGCGTCCGGTATAGGCGCAAACGATAGTATAAAATAGCTTATAAAAAACGGAAGCTTTAATATATTAAACAAAAATTTATAGTAGAAAAAATTTTTAAAAATCCGGATGTTAAATCGACTTCAAAATTTACTAATCAATATAGGAATAAATTTTAGGAGTTGAAAAGGATGTACACCAGAGTACCTGACAAATCCGCAGCCGCACATAACAAAAACTACCAGAACTCATCGTCAAAGCAGAAAT
>JAEVZU010000309.1 GCA_023392075.1 Bacillota bacterium
GAAATAAATTTTTTTGCTGTTTTCATAAGTTTTTCCTCCAGGCTACACATTGGTGTCCTTTATAATTTAATTTGGGCAGATACCCTTTATTTTAAAATGGAAGGGGTTTTGGTTTCCACTTTTTCAATATTGCCGTCAAGAATATGTATAATCTTGTCGGCATAACCGGCAATATTTATATCATGTGTAACTATTATTAAGGTTTGATTGTTTTTTCTGGCAATGCCGATGATAAGATCCATTACCTCGCTGGTGGTTCTTGAATCAAGATTTCCTGTGGGTTCATCGGCAAAAACTATTTCCGGGCTGCCCACAAAGGCTCTTGCAATACCAACCCTTTGCTGCTGGCCGCCGCTCATCTGTGACGGTTTTCTGTTGCTGTGGGATTTAAGTCCGACAGAGCTCAGCATCTGCTTTGATTTCTTGTCCCTTATCCAACGGGGGATTCCTTTAAAGGCCAGCGGCAGTCCAACGTTTTCCAAGGCTGTCAGATTTGGAAGCAGATTGTATGACTGAAAAACAAAACCAATATATTTTTGCCGAAAAAGCACCAGTCTTTTTTCGTCTAATTTCTCAACATGTGTATTTTTTATTATGATTTCACCCCGGGTGGGTTTTTCAAGCCCGGCCATGAGATTCAACAGCGTGGATTTTCCTGAACCTGAAGTTCCAAGCAGGCAGCATATTTCTCCCTTGCTTATGGACAGATCGATATTTTCAAGAGCTATAACTTTTTCGTTACCGACTCTGTATACTTTGCGGATTCCTTTTACCTCGATGATATTCTCCAATAATTCATTCCTCCTTTACCTGAATTTTCCTAACCATATTTAGACGCACGAAAAAACTAAAGGTTCCCGATATTGTAAAAAATAATTTACAATATTGTATTTATATGGCGAAATCTGGGTGACTATTTCCCAATTTTATTATATAATATTCTTATAAAAAAAATAGTGGGTGTATTTCTTAAGTTTTTCTTAATTAATGAGAAAGCGGGCGGGAAAATACTATGGAAAAAATATATGTCGGAGTTAATGAAGATATTTTGGGAAGTTATCTGGGCGAAGACGTGTACTCAGTGGGTGGAAACATGATTGTGCCCTCAAATACCATTATTACGGATTATATTTTAAAAAAACTTATCGACTTCAGAATTGATAAGATTTTTATCTATAATTCAAATCCTGTTCATGGGGATGAATATCTATCCAACGAAAAATTGAGCGAAGACCAGAAAAAATATATTGAGGATGTCAATGTTGCCAAACAAATGCTTCAAGACCTTGCCTCGGGAAAAAAACTGGACTTCAGCAAAGCAGAAGATATATCGGAGCATATTTACAGCAAGATAAATGACTGCGGTTCCTTGATGGATTGTGTAAATTCCGTCAGAATTGCAGATTCCTATACCTATTCCCATCTTGTCAATGTTTCGGTATATTCCATGCTTTTGGGCAAATGGCTGGGCTTCGGCAAAAAGCAGCTGAAGGATATAGTAATGGCCGGTTTGCTCCACGATGTGGGCAAAGCACGGATTCCCGAAGAAATACTGAATAAAAAGGGAACATTATCGGATGATGAATATGAGATTATGAAAAGACATACTGTGTACGGATATGAGATAGTAAAAGATATCAAAGGGATCAGTATGGATATCAAAAGAGCCGTAATAATGCATCATGAAAAGGAGGATGGCACCGGTTATCCTTTCGGAATTAAAGGCAGTCAAAAAAACCTGTATTCCAAAATTGTTACTGTATCGGATATTTTTGATGCCATAACCTCTGAAAGAGTCTACAGAGGAAGGCAGACTCCGTTTACAGCGTTTAAGGAACTTGAAAATGTAGGTTTTGAAACCGTTGATCCCAAGATCATGATGGCCCTGTTCACAAATATGCCCAGCTATTATGTGGGCTCAAAGGTAAAACTTAAAAACGGAGAAATCGGTGAGGTTGTATATGTACCAAATCAGTGTGCATACGCTCCTGTAGTCAAGGTTAATGAAGATTTCGTCGATTTCTCAAAAGAAAAAGAGGAATTGATCAAGGAGTTTTTATAAAAGCTTCACATGCTACTTTATCACGGCAGGATATCTATAAATGTTTTAACTGCTTTTGAAAGCATGACATTTTTCATGGTAACTATGCCGACTTTTCTTTGCGGCAGTTCTTCCCTGGTTTCTATCCGGAACAACTGCCCGCTTTTAATATGTTCAACCACGCTGTTCTTTAGAACATATGCAATTCCTGTGCCAATCAGGGCGAACTCCACCAGCAGATCAAGGCTTTCAAGTTCTATTTCGGGAGAGCAGGAAAGATCATGCCGGGCAAAAAAAGCGTCGATGGCCTTCCGGGTCGAACTATCGGGAGGAAGCATAACCAGCGGGTTAGAACTCAATTCCTCAAGGGATATTTTTCTGTTTTTAAGTGCGGAATATTTTTCAGAAGCAACAAAAATATCCTCAACAGTTATAAACGGTATTGCCGAATATATTTCGCCGTTTACCGGAAGTGTTGAAATAACCATATCAACCATGCCGTTTTTCAGTACCTCCAGCAGCTGAGGCGTAGTACGGTTTACTACTTTTATAGCTATCTGAGGATACAGAAGTCCGAATTTCTTAATACAGGGCATAACAAAGTATTTGCATATGGAATCACTGACACCTATGCGTATTTCACCGGATTTCAGGTCTTCCAGCTCCTGAAGTTTCGATTCTGCTGTTTTCAGAAAATTAAAAGCCTGTGAAACATAGCTGAAGAGCATTTCTCCTTCCGGGGTCAATTGAATAGCCCTGGATTTTCTGAAAAAAAGTGTTACCCCCAGCTGAGTCTCCAGCTGTTTAATTGACTGACTCACTGCCGATTGTGAAATAAACAGTTTTTTGGCTGCCATGGAAAAACTTTTATTGGAGCAGCAGTAATAAAATATTTTATATAATTCAAAGTTTATATCCATAAGTACTCCTAATATAAAATATTAATAATATTAATTTTACTAATATATATTATCATATTATAATTTAAATATCACCTTGTTTTTTACCAAAATCAATTACAGCTACAAAGCCTTTGTCTTACAGGCGAATATTGTTTTAAGCCGGCTTTCAGACGATTGTAATTGACTTATAAATATTTATTTTTTAACATATCCTAAATTTTTAATGGCGTGGCTTTATACGCCGGAAACGGAGCTGACATGGGAAGCATAGTAAAACGACTTTTTGTTGAAAAGAAAAAACCATATGACGTAGAGGCACAGGGACTATTGTCCGATCTGACCG
This sequence comes from Bacillota bacterium, assembly GCA_023392075.1. Lineage (GTDB taxonomy): Bacteria > Bacillota > Clostridia > Acetivibrionales > DSM-1351 > Ruminiclostridium. The sequence continues at coordinate 3,287 of JAEVZU010000309.1, forward strand.
AAACCCTGGGAATAAAGTCACTGGAGTGGGTAAAAATAATAAACCGCTATGATATGGAAGGAATCAGTGACGAAGAGTATCAGATGGCCCGGAATACTATCTTTTCAGAACCTCCCGTAGATTTTGCATATGATGAAGAATATTCAATACCTGCCGGCTGCAAGGCCTTCGCAGTTGAATACCTGCCGGGACAGTACGACCAGAGGGCGGATTCGGCCGCCCAATGCATACAGCTGCTTACCCAGGGTGAACGCCCCGAAATAAAGGCTGCCAGAGTAATCGTGCTGGGCGGCTCAATTTCTGAGAGGGACCTTGCAGCTATCAAGAAATTTTATATAAATCCCGTTGAAAGCCAGGAAGCGGGGATGGAAAAGCCGGAAACGCTGAAAACAGCGGTTGAACAGCCGTCGGATGTGGTCACTGTCAACGGATTTATAAACATGGACGAAAAACAGCTTTCGGGTTTTCTGAAGGAGATGGGTTTTGCAATGTCTTTTGATGATATTGTATTCTGCCAGGGATATTTTAAAAATACCGAGAAAAGAGATCCATCATTAACTGAAATGAGAATGATAGATACCTACTGGTCGGATCACTGCAGGCATACCACATTCCTCACCTGTATCGACAGTGTCAGATTTCAGCCGGGTAAATATACTAAAGTAATCGAAGAAACTTTTAATGACTATAAGTCGGCCAGAGAGGATATTTACAAGGGGCGTTCCGACAAGGACATATGCCTGATGGATGTTGCGCTTATGGCCATGAAGCAGCTTAAAAAGCAGGGCAGGCTGGAAGATCTGGACCTTTCGGACGAAATCAACGCCTGCAGTATTGTTGTTGATGCGGACATAAACGGCAAAAGCGAAGAATGGCTGGTAATGTTCAAGAACGAAACACATAACCATCCCACCGAAATAGAACCTTTTGGAGGAGCAGCAACCTGTCTGGGCGGCGCCATCCGCGATCCGCTTTCGGGAAGGGTATATGTATATCAGGCAATGAGAGTGACCGGGAGCGGAGATCCCAGAAAGGGGATGGAAGAAACCATTCCCGGAAAGCTTCCCCAGAAGAAAATAACCACCGGCGCCGCCGCCGGCTACAGCTCTTACGGCAACCAGATAGGCCTTGCAACAGGGCAGGTTGCTGAAATATACAATGAAGGCTACGTTGCAAAGAGAATGGAGATTGGTGCCGTCATAGGCGCCGCCCCAAGAAGAAATGTTGTGCGTATGCAGCCCGCAGCCGGTGACAGGATAATACTGCTGGGAGGCAGGACCGGGAGAGACGGCTGCGGAGGAGCAACAGGTTCATCAAAGGCGCATACCGAAGAATCGCTGATATCCTGCGGAGCTGAAGTTCAGAAGGGAAATGCTCCCACAGAGAGAAAGGTCCAGCGCCTGTTCAGAAATCCTGAGGTAAGCACCCTGATAAAGAGATGCAACGACTTCGGTGCAGGCGGCATATCGGTTGCCATCGGGGAACTGGCCGACGGACTTGAAATAAATCTGGATATGGTTCCAAAGAAATATGAAGGTTTGGACGGAACAGAGCTTGCTATCTCTGAATCACAGGAAAGAATGGCTGTAGTTGTAGATGCGGCTGATGTGGAAAAATTCATTAAATATTCAAATGAAGAAAACCTTGAGGCAGTTGTGGTTGCCGAGGTTACTGGGGCACCCAGGCTTAAGATGAACTGGAGAGGCGGGAAGATAGTCGATTTGAGCAGGGAATTCCTGAATTCGAACGGAGCAAAGCAAAGAATAGGCATTGAGATAACTGCTCCAGGAGAGGAAAGCTATTTTGACAAATATAACAGTATAAAAATTGAAAATCTTACCGAAAAGTGGGTGGAAAACCTTAAGAATCTGAACAGATGCAGTCAGAAAGGGCTTGTAGAGCGATTTGATTCAACAATCGGTGCAAATACGGTTCTGATGCCCTTCGGGGGAAAAAACCAGCTTACACCTTCCGAGGGTATGGCAGCAAAGCTGCCGTTAATGGAGGGGGATACCACAACCGGAACCTTGATGTCCTATGGCTGCAATCCTGAAATATCAATATGGAGTCCTTTCCACGGTGCCGTATTCGCGGTTGTGGAATCAGTGGCAAAAATTGCAGCTATGGGCGGTGATTACAAAAAGATCAGATTGACACTGCAGGAATATTTCGAAAAGCCGGGCAAGGATTCAATACGCTGGGGTAAGCCTTTAAGTGCACTTCTGGGTGCATACTATGCTCAAATGAAACTGGGCACTGCTGCAATCGGCGGTAAGGACAGCATGTCAGGCAGCTTTAAGGAGCTGGATGTACCGCCTACACTTGTATCCTTTGCCGTAGACACAGTGAATGTTAACAACGTTGTTTCCAATGAGTTTAAAGCAGCAGGCAACAAAGTTGTACTTTTACCGGTGGGACTGGACGAGAATAATCTTCCGGACTTTGAAGAACTGGAGAGAGTTTATGAAGCTGTTCACCATATGGCTGCCGGGAAGTCAATATTGTCTGCAAGCTCGGTAAGAGAAGGCGGTATAGCTGAAATAATCAGCAAGATGGCCTTTGGCAATATGACAGGCTTTGAATTTTCCGGGGAAATAGAAACTGCAATGCTGTTTAAGCCGCTTTATGGTTCAATTATTATAGAAGTTAAAGAAAGTGCTGATTTATCATCGGTTCTGTCTGGAATAAATTATACGGTACTTGGAATTACAATTTCCGCTGCCGAAATAAAGGTTGCAGGAGAAAAAATACCTCTGGCCTTGCTCTCGGAAAAATGGCAGGCACCTTTGGAAAGGGTATTCCCAACCAGAGTAAAGCAGCAGACAGCAACCCCTGTCGAATATAATTATAAAGCGGTGAAAAAGGCAGGGGCATCCTCAAAACTTGCCAGACCAAGAATATTTATACCTGTATTCCCGGGCACCAACTGTGAATATGATACCAGAAAGGTTTTTGAAAAAGCGGGCGGAATTGTTGAAACTCTGGTTGTAAGAAACCTCTCACATAATGATATAGAAGCATCCATCAAAGAGATGGAAAGGTTGATCAACAATTCCCAGATAATAATGATTCCGGGCGGCTTCAGTGCCGGAGACGAACCCGAGGGCTCAGGTAAATTCATCGCCACAGCTTTCAGAAATCCTGTGGTCAGTCAGGCTGTGATGAAGCTCCTCAAAGAGAGGGATGGTTTGGTACTGGGCATATGCAACGGCTTCCAGGCGCTGATTAAACTTGGCTTGCTGCCCTTCGGGGAAATCAGGGATATTGATGAAAGCTGCCCGACGCTTACCTTCAACACTATTGGACGCCACCAGTCCTGTCTGGTTAACACAAAAATAACTTCGAACCTTTCACCATGGCTAAACAACGTGAAGGTTGGGGATATCCACACAATAGCCATATCCCACGGAGAGGGAAGATTTACGTCGGGCAGTGATGTGCTGGAAACTCTGCAGGCAAATGGTCAGATAGCCACTCAATATGTTAATTCGGACGGCAAACCGACATATGATATCAGCTTTAATCCCAACGGTTCGGTAAATGCCATAGAGGGCATTACAAGTCCTGATGGAAGAGTATTCGGTAAAATGGGACACTCTGAGAGAATAGGGCCAAATCTGTATAAGAATGTGCCAGGAGATAAGGATCAGCAGTTATTCCAGGCAGGAGTAGACTATTTCAGAGCATAGAAATTGGCTTGAGATTGATGAGCATCAAAATAAATGTTAAAATCTTAAATAATTAATATAAACTCTGAAAGTACAGGTGGGGTCAATGAAAGAAATTACCGGCAGAAGTTTAAAATACATGGCTATATTTTGGCTGACGGCATATGTCTTTTTATTGACCTACCTTACTTTTTTCAGTTCTCATTACGGCCGAGGAAACGGACTGCGAGGAATAAATATTGTCCCGTTCTCAACCATAATGGAATATTTGACTCTTCATATGGGAACCCGCAGTGTAATAGTAAACCTGGCAGGAAATATAGCGGCATTCATGCCAATGGGCTTTCTTTTGCCATTAGCTTTTAAAAGTATGAAAAAATTCAGCAGGGTAATTACTGTGTCCATATTTGCAACAGTTCTTATTGAAGTTGTTCAATACCTGACAAGTTCAGGGATTAGCGATATTGATGATATTTTTCTGAATCTCCTCGGAGGTATATCCGGGTATCTCCTTTATAAAGCATTGCTTATCATTTTTAAGAGACATAAATCTTAAATTCATGAATTGAATTATTTCCTGAACTTCTAAAAGAGCTTGAAAGAATAATATTATAATATATATGGCAATACTTATGACAGCATATTGAAGGCTGCAGTATACCCGGGTATTGAGGGGGCTTGTTTCCTTGCAGTCAACGGAAAAAAATGTTATTATGAGAACAAGTTAAATGTTTATTGATTACAATTTAACCTCCTTTATTCGCCTTAAGCTGATAGAGGAGTGAACCGAAAATTCTGCGGCCGCTAAGCGGCTCAAAGCCATAACATGGCTTAGGAGGTTAGCTTGAAAGACTTCACTTGCGTTCGTCTTCCAAAACTAACCTGTGAATTTATGGCCGTGCGAAATATTCAAAGCATTTGCAATACTTTGAAAGCGCACATGGCCAATTAACCTCCTTTATTCGCCACATTGCGATAAAGGATATAAGTTTTCATTACAT
>JAEVZU010000092.1 GCA_023392075.1 Bacillota bacterium
TAATTAATCATTTCATGTATCAATATGACCTTGATTTAGGCTATGATCCTGAGCTGTGGTGTAATATGCTTCCAATAACAAGACAATGGATAAGTGGTATTGATGCCGGAACAGAGAGGCTTTTCGAGGGATTTGAGCCGCAGTGGTGGATGTTCTTTCAAAAAAATAAATTTCATTTTGATGCTGTTAAATAAAAAGATAAGGTAATTATTTAATTATAATACCCAGTATTTTGGATAATGCCAGAGCCTGAAATTCATTAACGATTACACCTTTTAATTCCGGACCTCTCAATAAAAGTCCGTCAATATCGCTGGTTGTGAAATCAATACCCTTAAGCATGGTACCTGCCAGTTCTGCCGAAGTGAGGTTGCATTCCGAAAAAAACAGGTCTTTTTGAGCTGCTTCCCATATATAGCAGTTGGACAGATTTGATTTTTGGATGGAAACCCGTGTAAAATCAGCATTGGAGAAAATAGAATACCGCATGCTGCATTCACTTATTGTCACATCGCACAGCTTGGCCCTGGTCATATTAATTCCGGTCATATTGCAATTGACAAATTCCGCACTGCTGAAGCCGGCATCGGTAAAGTCCATGCCGGTCAAATCGCAATCCCTGAAAACCGTGTTTTCAAATACATAACTGTTATTACTTTTATTAAAGGTACACTTCTCAAATATGCATTTATTGAAGAACAACATGGCCGGGTAAGAAGTACAATCAAATATACTGTTTTTAAATTGATAAGCCTCTATATCATAGCCAGATTCCATCCGTTGGTCAATTATCCCGCCAATGTTACCGGATATTGCCATATCCTGCGGTATTTGCGGTCTCTGTATCTTCATTTCCGCTTCACTCCTGATATACTGTTGATAAATTTAGTAGAAGATCTATCCATAAGTTTATCAGAAAGACTGATATATGTCATGTAAAGTATTTTGTTAATTCACTAACAAACTATTGAAATAACCCCGAAAAAGAGGTAAAATTACTTTGGTTATCTAAAAAGAATCACTGCACAAAGTGTAATGATTCTATGGAAAATTGGATAATATACATAGTATGCGTGACAGCAAACAATAAGAGAATTTTCCTGAATTTTAGACTCAGTTTATAACGGGGCAGCAGATGTCCAAATTGTTCTCCGGGACACCTTTACCTTTTACCAAATTGGTTTTCAGACGGTGAGCATGTCAGCCTCGTTGAAACGGCATATGAGGTAAAAAATTTTTCTGCAACCGATTAATTTTTTATTGATTCTATGCGTTATAAAAATATATAGGAGTGTGAACTTATGAGCATGATGAACAAGAAGACCATCGAAGATATCGATGTGGCCGGAAAAAAAGTTATTGTAAGAGTTGATTTTAACGTACCATTGGATGCCGATAGAAATATCACTGACGATAAGAGAATAGTTGGTGCACTTCCTACCATCAAGTACCTTGTTGACAAGGGAGCAAAGACAATTTTAGTTTCCCACCTGGGAAGACCAAAGGAAGGTTTTGAAGATAAATACAGCATGAAGCCAACAGCAGTTAAATTGGGCCAGCTGCTCGGAAAAGAAGTTATCATGGCAAAGGACGTTATAGGTGAGGATGCAAAAGCCAAGGCTGCCGCATTGAAGAACGGTGAAGTTCTTATGCTTGAAAACGTCAGATTCCACAAGGAAGAAACAAAGAATGATCCGGCGTTTGCCAAACAGCTTGCAAGCATGGCCGAAATCTATGTTAACGATGCATTTGGAACTGCTCACAGAGCGCATGCTTCAACTGCAGGTCTTGCAGATTATTTACCTGCCGTATGCGGATACCTCATCAGGAAGGAAATTGAATTCATGGGCAAGGCGCTGGCCAACCCGGCAAGACCTTTTGTTGCCATACTGGGTGGTGCAAAGGTTTCCGATAAAATTGCAGTTATAGAAAATCTTATCGATAAGGTTGATACCTTGATAATCGGCGGCGGTATGGCTTATACCTTCCTGAAGGCAAAAGGCTACCACATAGGAAATTCAATCTGTGAAGACGACAAGATTGAGCTTGCAAAGACTCTGATGGTCAAGGCTGAGGCAAAGGGAGTCAACCTTATGCTTCCAATTGGCAGCATGGTTGCACAGGAATTCAAGAATGACACTGAAATCAAATATGTTCCTTCAGATGCCATGCCTGACGGATGGATGGGTATGGATATCGGATCACTTACAATAGAGAAGTTCTCAAAAGAAATCAGGAAAGCAAAGACAGTTATCTGGAACGGACCAATGGGAGTATTTGAATTCCCCAACTTCGCTACCGGTACAAAGGAAGTTGCAAAAGCTGTTGCAGAATCAGGTGCTCTCTCAATAGTCGGAGGCGGAGATTCAGCGGCTGCTGTTGAACAACTTGGTTATGCGGATAAGATAACTCATATTTCAACAGGCGGCGGAGCCTCACTGGAATTCCTCGAAGGAAAGGTTCTTCCGGGTATAGCAGTGCTTATGGACAAAAATCCAAGAAAGACTATTGCAGCCGGTAACTGGAAAATGAACAAGACTCCGAAGGAAGCCGTTGCATTTGTAAATGAATTAAAAGCAAGTGCTGCCGATGCTTCAAATGAAGTAGTTGTTGGTGTTCCCTTTGTTTGCCTGCCTGGAGTTGTTGAAGCTGTCAAGGGTACAAACATAAAGGTTGCCGCTCAGAACATGCACTGGGAGGAAAAGGGTGCTTTCACAGGTGAAGTTTCAGGCCCGATGCTTGCTGATTTAGGTGTTGATTATGTAATAATCGGACACTCTGAAAGAAGAGAGTATTTCGGAGAAACAAATGAAATGATAAACAAGAAAGCTCATGCCATATTCAATTACGGAATGACTCCGATAATCTGCTGCGGTGAAACTCTTACTCAAAGAGAACAGGGAGTTACAGCAGACCACGTAAGATACCAGATCAAGGTTGCTTTGCTTGGCTTGACACCGGAACAGGTTAAAAAGACTGTTATAGCTTATGAACCTATCTGGGCTATCGGAACAGGTAAAACTGCTACAAACGAGCAGGCTAATGAAGTTTGCGGTATTATCAGACAGCTTGTATGCGAGCTCTATGGTGAAGAAGTAGCTGAACAGGTAAGAGTACAATACGGCGGAAGCGTAAATGCAAAGAACGCTGCCGAGCTCTTCGGAATGTCCGATATCGACGGCGGACTTGTTGGCGGTGCAAGCTTAAAGGTTGACGAATTTACTGTAATAGCAAATGCTTAAGCTTACCGCTTAAAAGTCAACTGATATAAATGATTTTATAAATTACGTTCAGTGAATTATATAATTTCAAATTTGACCCTCCGGTAGGTGCTGGGGGGTCAAGTTGTAATTTTACAACTTTTGTCAAAAAAATGTTTGTCACAAGCCATGAAGTGGAATATTTATAACATGACAGGTTAAACTGTGATAAAATTTTGAAAAGAGACATTACAGCCAGTTTAAAATAGTAACCGTTAAAGATAAGGGAGAGTATTATATGGATAAGAAATTAGTAACATTAATGATCCTGGATGGTTATGGCAACAACCCCAGAACAGACGGAAATGCCATTGCTGCAGCTCATAAACCAAACCTTGAAAAATATCTTGCAACCTGCCCGAACACAGTAGTGCATACCAGTGGTATGGATGTAGGACTTCCTGACGGTCAGATGGGAAATTCCGAGGTCGGGCATACAAACATTGGTGCCGGACGAATAGTTTATCAGGAATTGACCAGAATCACCAAGTCCATAAAGGACGGAGACTTCTTTGAAAAGGAGGAATTCCTGAAGGCTGTTGAAAACTGTAAAAAGCATAATTCAAAGCTCCACTTGTTCGGTTTATTATCGGATGGTGGTGTCCACAGCCATAATACACATTTATACGGCCTGCTTGAATTAGCAAAGAGAAACGGCCTGAAGGATGTATTTGTCCACTGCTTCTTTGACGGCAGAGACGTTCCGCCCGACAGTTCAAAACTATATACGGAAGAGCTGGAAGCAAAATTAGCTGAGATAGGTGTTGGAAAAATTGCGTCTGTTATGGGCAGATATTACTCCATGGACAGGGACAACCGTTGGGACAGAGTGCAGCAGGCTTATGAGGTAATGGTGCTGGGCAAGGGCCTGACAGCCAACTCGGCTGTTGAGGCTGTTGAAAACTCCTTTGCAAAGAAGGAATATGATGAATTTGTCAAGCCTACTGCGGTATTGGAAAACGGAAAACCGGTAGCAACAATAGGAGCCAACGATTCGGTAATATTCTTCAACTTCAGACCGGACAGGGCAAGAGAAATTACAAGAACTTTTGTTGATCCGGAATTCAAAGGTTTTGAAAGAGCAAACGGCTTCTTCCCTCTGTACTATGTTTGCATGACCCAGTATGACAAGACTATGCCAAATGTAGTTGTAGCATTTAAACCGCAGACTCTCGACAACACTTTTGGGGAATACATCAGCAAGCTTGGCTACAGACAGCTTAGAATCGCAGAAACAGAGAAATATGCCCACGTTACCTTCTTCTTCAACGGCGGAGTTGAAACCCAGTATGAAGGTGAGGACAGGGCACTCATTCCATCCCCAAAGGTTGCGACCTACGATATGAAGCCTGAGATGAGCGCTTATGAGGTTGCGGATGAATGTGTCAGTAGAATAAATTCAAAACAATATGATGTTATCATATTGAACTTTGCAAACTGTGATATGGTTGGACATACAGGAGATTTCAATGCTGCAAAAACCGCTGTTGAAGCAGTTGATGCATGTGTGGGAAAGGTTGTTGATGCGGTAACAGCCCAAAATGGAATAGTACTTATCACAGCCGATCATGGAAATGCGGAACAGATGATCGACTATGAAAACGGCGGAGCTTTCACTGCCCATACTACCAATGTGGTGCCTTTGATAGGTATCGGCCTTGGAAATGCAACGCTTAAGGAAGGAAAGCTTGCCGATCTTACACCCACAATCCTGGATATGATGGGAGAGGCAAAACCTGCAGAAATGACAGGAGAATCACTGCTTGTAAAATAAGCGAAAAATTATTCATAAGTGAATTGAAATTTTATCAAAGGGCCAATCACTTTAAAAGGTGGTTGGCTCTTTTACCAAAGTCAATTACGGTTGAAAGCCGATAGTAATTGACTTTTCTGAGTTCTGAAAGGAGAAAATATCCGATGAAGATCCAATATCTCGGAACAGCTGCTTCAGAGGGCTGGCCGGCACTGTTTTGCAGTTGTGAGGCCTGTGAAAAGGCACGTAAATTAGGAGGAAGGAACATATTAAAAAGGCGAGAATTCAATGAAACTTAGAGCACCTGACGGCATAAAAAATGCACATTCAAATACCGGATATCATCATCTGTTATTCGAATGTGCATTAAATTTTGACTAAATCCTATTCTTCATCTTCTTCATAGACAGTGATGTCCTGTGTTTTGGTTATATCACCGCAGGTTATGGTGATTGTGGTTTTTCCCGCAGTTACAGGTGTTACGGTACCGAAACCTTCTTCATCAAGCTCACTTACTTTGGCCACATCCGGATTGGAGGAAGTGACTTTAATAATTTCTTCAGAAGCGTTGTATGGTTCCTTCTCTACCGAAAATTCAATAGAATCACCGCCTGCATATGCTTCAGTCTCATCGAAATCAATATTCAGATTTTCCAATTTAACTTTTTTTACAGATATTTTGCAGGTTCCGATAAGTTTACTTTCATCAACTACCTTTGTATTTTCATATATCTTTAAGTTTGCAGTTCCCTCTTTTAAGCCGTTTAAATAAACGGTATCTCCTTCGGAAGTTATGTCCAGAACCTCTTTATCGTCGGAAGAGAAAACGTACACCACATCTGTTCTGCAATTGTTTATCAGATCGAAGGCCGATACTCTGTCACCAAGATCTACCGAGCTTTCAGCGGATACTGTGGCTTTCTTTACAGTGTATTTGATGGTTCCGACTGTTCTTGTGCTTTTATTGTAAGTTTCCTTTACTGTGATGGTATATGTTCCTGGTGCTTTTGCAGTAAAACTCTGTGATATGAAATTCATGCCGTCAAATTTCTTGATAGTTTCACTCATGGAAAAATTCTTACTACTTGAAGCATATGTATAAGTTGCGTCGTTATTACGGTATTCAAATACCAACGGCTCATTGGACTGGCTTGCACCTAAAGGCAGCTCAGGTACGAAATCCTGGTGTACTACGGAATTTTTTACTGTTACGGCGCAGGTTCCTACTTTGGTTGTTTTGCCGCTAAGCTTTTGATTAACCGTAATTGTTGCAGTTCCGGCTTTTACTCCCGTCAAATATGCTTTTGTACCGCTTGCTTTAACTGTTAATACTTTTGCGTTGCTGGAGGTAAAGCTGTAAGTGGCGTTCTTCACCGGATTTGATACATCTAAAGAGTACTTGCCTTCTTCCTTTGAATAAAAATCAAAGTTTCCTACAATGCTTCCGGTACCGATTGTCATTTTTGCTTCAACTGCCGGCTTGGTTGCTGCCTGCGCTGAATTTGCAACTATTCCTGCCGGAAGAATAAATGTTACCAATAACAACATCAAAACTAAAAGCTTGAAAAGTTTGTTTGTTCTTGCTGCGTACATAAGATATTGCCTCCCTAAATGAATTAATTAAATTATATAAATAAAATTATATAAATTATATCATAATTCTGCACAATTAGACACTAATAACCAAAAAACTTCATATAAAATCCCATATAAAAAAGCAATCAAAATAGTAAAAGTGGCATATTGCCAAAACAGCATAAATAAGGTATAATTTATTTCCCTGGAGGAGGTATAATATTACTTATATAGAATATATTTACATACGACTTGAGGGAGGCATAAGAATATGAAAAAACCGGTAAAGACTGTTATGTTTTTTAAGAAAGTTTCAAGGAACTACAAGAAATTCGGCAGGCTTATCAACAGGTTTTATAAAATCTTAAAATCCCCGTTTGCAAGGACCCTGATCAATTTTTTGTTCACAGTTGTATTTGCATTCGAGATGCAGCTCTCAGATTTTCAAACTTTTAAAATCAACCAGTTGGAATTTTATGGGGATAAGGTGCATATACTTGTAACATTCGTGTTTATTGTGGTTTATAATTGGTTGGTACTTGTAATTGACAGCTACCAGAAATATCAGGTGCAATCTACAAAATGCATCAGGGAAATAGTCAACCGGGAAACAGTTATAAATCAGACAATAGGCAGAAAGTTATATGATATTACAAGCAGTATATCTATAAAATCAAGCTCAATTCCAACTAAATCAGATTTCAGCAGTCTCAGCTATCAGGATATTGCTGCGCTTGTATGCCATAACATATACGATGCCATAAAAATTTCAACAGACAAGGAAACACATCAGGTTTCCCTTATGCAGAAGTTTAAAGAAAAAAGATCAGGGCTAGAATATATAAAGATGATCAGCTACGGTAATGCAAATCAGATATCGCCAAGCATATTTGACAGGCATTTTTACCTGGGCAGAGATCAGAGTTATTTTCAGGTGAGGATTTTTAATAATAACCAGAATAATATTTTTATTTTAACCAATACCGCTGAAATTAAAAAGGAGTGTGTTTACGGAAAAAACAGCAATGAAAAGATGACCCAATACATAGCCATACCCGTATTCTGCGAAAATCAGGGTATCATATCGCTGTTGCAGATAGAGATGGCTGATGACGTACAAATCGGAAGAACAATAGATGAAATAAGGGAATTTGTTAGGCCATTTATGGCGTATATACATATACTAACAGTGAACTACTATCAGGATGAATTATTTAAAGTAATAGTCAAGAAATTTGATATACTAAAGAAAAGTAAAGAAAGGAAAGTATTTAGTGAAGGGATGAGGAAGTATGAACAAAACTATGGGGAAACTAATACATCTATTGCCCCAAAAGACTAATGATATTGAATATACCGGAATAAACTTTGTTCCCGAGGGTACAGATTATATACAGGATCATACTGAATTTGAGAACAGAAGGAAGCAGTTGATAAATGAATACGAGTTACAGCTAAAGCAATATATAAATGAATGATATGGCAGCAAAAATTTAAAGCTCTCAGATTAACCGGGAGCTTTATTTTTCAACCTTATTACCTTTATTGTATTTTAGCCTCATCAATTCAACATATTCCTTAATACGTTTTATTGCCTCATCCGGTAAATCGTTAAGAGTGATGCCGTAAGCAGAGGCCGATTCGGCAATAAACCCGTCCAAGGATTGGCGGTTCGGGGTACGATCAACAAGATAATCAATTGACACATCAAAAAAATCTGCCAGCTTTTTAAGAACATATTCATCTTTGGGGAACCTGTTGTTAGCTTCATAATATCCGATAACTCTGTCTGAGATATTTACGATTCTGCCAAGTTCCTTTTGCGTTACACCCTTTTCTTCTCTTAACTCTTTTAATCTGTCACCAAATCCCATATCATGCCTCCTGATAATAAATATATCATCTGAGGTTTTTTATTTACTAAAAACGAACAAAATATTCTAAGTTTTTGTTGAATTTGAACGAAATATACGTTAAAATATATATTATTGTGAAAAAAGTTTCTTTTTACACACATAATGTAATAGATACAAAAATATGTAAATATATCATGGAGATATAAATCAATTTTCTTATGGAGGAAGCTGATGACAAAAATAAATAAAAAGCTTAACGAAGAAATTCAGGAGCTTAGAGAAAAATTACATGATTATATTGACAAGAAGGGAATAAGTGATGAGCCTGAGCTCAGGGCCATCAATAACAGGCTTGACGAATTGATTGTCCAATGGGTTAAAGAAATATATCATTAATACATTTGCAAAAGCAGCCAGGAAAGATCAAGATGATGGTTTTTCAGGGCCCTCCATATGACGAGGAGAAATTTCATGTAGCAATTGCCGGTGTCTCTGAAACCATAAAAAAGTATGATCCTGAAATATACGGGTTTAGATGGTCCCATGAGGACGGTCCGAGATTCCAGCTGGCTCCAAATGGGGTACAGGGAATATATTGAGGGACGGCCGGTAAAAGAGCTTAAGGAATAGTCGAAATAGTCCCGGAAAAGTGCGGACCCCGCTGAACCTTCCCGGGACTATTTCCATTCAAATATCAATTGATTTAACAGGCATATCCAAATTTTTGTTTATATATCCCACTTGAGGGTAAATAATAAGATGAATTAAAATTCATGTTTTGTATGATATTTGGAATTTAACATATAATACTTATTGGCATAAATAGACTGATAAATAAAGATTTATGAGGGAAATATTTACAACGATAATGTTGCAATGTTATTCTAAATACGAAGAAATTACCTTGAAGGGAGAAGTTGTATGAAACAATATATACCTATTGAAAGCGTTTTTGCCAGAGAAATCATTGATTCCAGAGGAAATCCCACTGTTGAGGTTGAAGTAATTGCGGAAGGCGGTTTTATCGGACGGGCTTCAGTTCCTTCGGGAGCATCGACAGGTGCCTTTGAAGCAATAGAGTTAAGGGATGGAAACAGTGAAAGGTACCTGGGCAAAGGTGTGGAAACTGCCGTAGAAAATGTGAACAGTGTAATAGCCCCTGAAGTAGAAGGAATGAATGTATTCGATCAGGTTGCCATAGATAAATTGATGATTGAACTGGATGGAACTCCGAACAAGGAAAGACTGGGAGCAAACGCAATCCTGGGAGTGTCACTTGCTGTTGCCAAAGCGGCTGCAGAGGCTTTGGGGTTAGGCTTGTACCAATATATAGGCGGTGTTAATGCCAAAACCTTGCCTGTTCCCATGATGAATATTATAAACGGTGGAAAACATGCTGACAACAGCGTTAATATACAGGAATTCATGATAATGCCTGTGGGTGCCGAAAGCTTCAAAGAGGCTCTGAGAATGTGTGCCGAAGTGTTCCACAATCTGAAGAAGGTACTGCAAAGCAAGGGCTTAAGTACTGCAGTTGGTGATGAGGGCGGCTTTGCACCAAACCTGGAAACAGACGAACAGGCCATACAGATTATACTGGAAGCTGTTATCAAAGCAGGTTACAAGCCTGGAGACGATTTCAGAATAGCAATAGATGCAGCTGCTACAGAAATGTACCAGGAGGACGGAACCTATTTCTTCTGGAAGACCAACATAAGAAAAACCAAGGAAGAAATGGTTCAATACTGGGCGGAGCTGTGTGAAAAGTATCCTATAATTTCTCTTGAGGACGGTGTTTCGGAAGAAGACTGGGATGGTTGGAAACTGCTTACCGATAAACTGGGAAAGAAAATTCAGCTTGTTGGAGATGATTTGTTTGTAACAAATACCAGAAGACTTGACAAGGGCATAAAAATGGGCGTTGCAAACTCAATACTCATAAAGGTTAACCAAATAGGGACCCTGACCGAGACTCTCGATGCCATACAAATGGCAAACAGAGCGGGTTATACCGCAGTAACCTCACACCGGTCGGGAGAAACAGAAGATGCTACCATAGCTGATATAGCTGTTGCAACAAATTCCGGCCAGATAAAAACCGGTGCTCCTTCAAGAACCGACAGAGTTGCAAAATACAATCAGCTTTTGAGGATAGAAGAAGAATTGGATGAAGTTGCGGAATATCCCGGACTCAAAGCCTGGTTCAACCTTTCCAAATAATTTTGACATTGACTGTCTCAACATGACGCAATTGCCATACACAATTACTGATTTTATATTGCTTTTTCCATTTGGATATGCTAGAATGTTACTTGTCTATTTTAGGAGGTGTTTTAATTGGAAATTGCAAAATGGATTGTCAATATACTTCACATCATTTTTGCTATCTCGATAATTGTTATTGTATTACTTCAATCTGGAA
>JAEVZU010000139.1 GCA_023392075.1 Bacillota bacterium
AAACAAAAAGACTGGCTTATCACCAATCTTTTGTAAGCCAAGATGCAACCTCTTGGCAGTATAAAATTTTTATATTAAAATGATTTAATTCAAATCGGATAGGTTGCATTTGGATTTGCAATTAAAGTCATATAATAGAATTAAATATAGATAATAAAAATTTGAAATCAGGAGGTTGAAATGGAACAGGGAGTTAAGAGGGGGTACCTGCATAATGATTTTAAGTTCTTTCATTTACGGGATAAGAAGAATATTCAGTTTGAGCATCATTATCACGATTTCAATAAAATAATAATATTTATTGACGGGAATGTAATCTATAACATCGAAGGGAAGTCTTACCGGTTAAAACCATGGGATGTTCTGTTTGTACCGGGTAATCAGGTTCACAAGCCGATTATAGCTCCTGACGAAGAGTATGAGAGAATAGTTATATGGATTAACAATACTTTTCTGGAGGAGCACGGCAATGCCGAGAACGATTTGCTGACATGCTTTAATATAGCAAGGGAGAACAAGCATCTGGTCAGGCTGGGCGAAAACTCGCTGAATTCAATAAAGGCTATTCTTTCCAGAATTGAAAATGAAATAAAAAACCGGCAGTTTGGCTCTGTCATATTGGGAAATGCGCTGTTTGTACAGTTTATGGTATATATCAACCGGCTTCAGTTAAAGCCTGAAAAACAGGATGATAGTATAGAAGTGGAGTATAACGAGCAGATACAGAAAGTTATTCATCATATTAATGCCAATCTTGACGGAGATTTAAGCATAGCGACACTTGCAGGATTATTTTTTATAAATAAATACTATCTGATGCACAAATTCAAGGATAATACTGGCTATTCGATACATAGTTATGTAAATAATAAAAGAATGCAAAAGAGTGCGGAGTACATAAAAACCGGCATGTCACCTTCAGAGGCTGCAAGCAGGTGCGGATTTAACGACTATTCCAGCTTTGTAAGAGCCTTTACGAAAATGTTCGGTGCTGCTCCCAAAAGGTATTACAAAGCTGTAATACTGTCAAAAGATAATGTTTACCAGGTTGAGGGGTAAAAGCTCATTCATATATCATTTTTTTAGTCATACCCCCGTCAATCGTTAAGTTCTCTCCGGTAATGAAGCCGGATTTATCTGAAGCCAGAAACAGGCATGCCTGTGCTATATCTGCCGGAACGCCCACCCTTCCGGCAGGATGCTGTTTATGGTCCTGCTGGGACAGTATTTCCTGCTTTGCGGCGGAACTCTTTTTCCAGGAGGAAACATCTATCCAGCCGGGGCTGACAGAGTTGACTCTTATGCCATATTGCCCAAGAGATATGGCCAATGCGTGTGTCAGGGCAAAAATACCGCCTTTGGAAGCCGAATAGGGTTCGGTATCCGGTTCCGACATAAAAGCCCTGGTAGAGGCTATATTTATAATATTTCCATACTTTTGGTCCCTCATAAACGGGGCACAGAACTTGGCACAGTAATACATGCCCGACAGATTGACTGAAATAGCTTTATCCCATTGATCCGTAGATATTTCAAATATATTTCCGAAGCCCGATACGGCAGCATTGTTAACAAGAATGTGAACCGTATTGTATTTACCCAGGGTTTCGGTTACCATTGACCTGACCGAGGCCGTATCCGAGACGTCGGTTTTAATAAATGATGCCTCAAGACCTGAACTTTTAATGAATTTTTCGTTTTCCAGGCCGGCTTCCTCGTCTATATCTGCAATTACAACCTTTGCACCTTCTGCCGCAAATACCCTCGAGACAGCACGGCCGATTCCCTGACCGCCTCCGGTTACGATCACTGTTTTATTCTTGAATTCATCCATTTTTGAAGCTCCTTTGCGTTTAAAAATTTTTATTGTGATGCTTATGTACCCTCTATTGAAAACGTATTGTACATTGTCAATAGAGGATATATACATTTGGAATAAATTCCAATATGTTCTTGACATAATATTACCCATAAAATAACATTGTATCAAGGTTGTATAATATTAATTTATGCGTGTTTGTACTTGCATGCATAAAGCGCACATGGCCAATTAACCTCCTTTATCCGCCACATTGCGATAAAGGATATAAGTTTTCATTACATTTTGTGGCCGCTATTGCGGCTCATGGAGGTTAATATGAAAAAGAAAATTCTAACCATACTCGGTGACTTTTATCACAGCCATGATCTGGCATATACTGCAATAGTCAAGGCCGCGGAAAATTTACAGAGTAGTTCCGGTACGGAAATTGAACTGATTGATTCATCTGTAGAAAATCTCTGTGAAATGCTTAAACAAAAATTTGACCTGATTGTACTATATAAGGAGAACAGAATAAATCCCGCCGATGAGGTTGTTTACAACTGGATGACCCCGGAGCTGGAGCAACAGATAACACTCTTTGTAAAGAATGGAGGCAGCCTGTTTGCCTGGCATTCCGGTATTGTTAGCTATGAAGGCAATCAGCTGTTTGCCGATATGCTTCGCGGCTGCTTTGAATATCATCCCAGTGAAAGAGAGGTCAAATATACTGGAGTAAACAATATTATTGGTATTTTGCCGAAAGAGTCCTTTGAAGTTTTAGATGAACACTACATGGTTAAAGCCAATCCAATTGAAAACAGTGTTTTTCTCACTTCCCGGTCAACCGAGGGGGAGGTTGAGGCCGGTTGGGCTCATGAATACGGCAATGGGAGAGTTTGCTGCCTTACACCCACTCACAGGGCAGAGGGGATGACAAATAACGTAATGCTGGATTTGCTGAGCCAATGTGTGAGCTGGTGCCTCAAATCATAAAAATGTTAGTGCAAACCCGAAATTTCTTTGTTGACACAAGTAAGATTCTTTTTGGATATATCTTGACGTGATATATCGCGGCGTGATATACTTTGATATAGACTATATCATGTCTCGATATATTGAGCTGCGATATAGCAATGGAATTATTTTTTAAAATATCATTTAATTCTGTCAGAGGAGATGGAATATGCGTGAACCATTGAGAAAGACTTATATGCCAATGACAGAGTCGGCATATTATATACTGCTTTCACTGAAAGAACCCAGGCACGGATATGGCATTATTCTGTATGTCAAGGAAATAACCCGTGACAGGATAAATCTTGGCGCAGGTACAATATATGGAACCCTGACCAAATTTGAAAAGGACGGATTGATTGAAACAGCGGGGGAAGAGGATCGAAGAAAGCTATACAGGCTCACTGAAGATGGTGTATGGCTTCTGGAACAGGAATTAATCAGGATTGACGAATTGGCCAGAAACGGTCATTGCATTATAGGGGGAAACAGCAATGGTTAGGATTTATAAAATGTGGTGGGCATGGAATTACGAAGAGATTGAAAACTGGTTGGAAAAGATGGAGGCCAGCGGCCTTAGACTTGTTGAAACGCGGATTAACGGAGTGATTTTCTGTTTTGAAAAATGCAAACCTTCAAATGCAAGATACTGTATTGACTATCAGACAAAGCTTACACCTGATTATCTGAGCATAATAAGTGATGACGGCTGGAATATATACCAGGTAGGCATGGGCTGGTATATATTAAGAAAGGAGTATCAACAGGACCGCCCGGATTTGTACACTGATTTTGAAGCACTTATTGCAAGAAATAAAACCACATTGTTTGTAATACTAATTTTATTGATGTTTGAATTACTGGTTTTGGGCAGCCTGGTATATAATACCTGGAAAGAGCCCTTTGTGGGCTGGATAGCTTATACATGCATATTTGGAGCGGTTATTGTTTCACTGTTTGCTTTTGTAATAACAAATCTTGCCTTACAGATAAAAAGATTTACGGATAAAAGGCGTTAAAATATAAAAAAATATTTTTTACGAGGTGAGTAAATTGAGTTTAACGGTTGAAAATGTATCCAAAAAATTTGGAGAAAAGCAGGTAGTCGACAATATAAGTTTCGAGGCCAGGGAACCAGGCGTTTTCGGATTGCTGGGAACGAACGGAGCGGGTAAGACCACCACCATAAGAATGATTTTGAATATTGTTAAAAAAGACAGCGGAGTTATCAAATGGGACAACAAACCTGTCACAGAGCAAATAAAAAGCTTTGGCTATCTTCCTGAGGAGAGGGGACTTTATCCGAAGATTAAAATCTCGGAACAGCTGGTGTATTTTGCAAGGCTGAGAGGAGTAACCACTCAAAAGGCCAAAAAGGATATTGATTATTGGCTGGAGAGACTGGAGGCTGCGCAGTATATAAATATGCCGGCCGAAAAACTTTCAAAGGGCAACCAGCAAAAAATACAGTTTATAGCCTCTGTCATCCATGATCCCGAGCTGATATTTATGGATGAACCCTTCAGCGGACTTGATCCTGTCAATACCGACCTGTTTAAAAGTGTAATCTATGAGCTTATCAATAAAAATAAAATAATTATCATGTCCAGTCACCAGATGGCCACAGTTGAAGAATTCTGCAGGGATATAGTACTTTTGAAAAACGGGAATACCGTATTGAAGGGAAATCTGAAGGAAATCAAACACAGTTACGGAAGAAGCAATCTGATTGTTAATTGTGAAGGCAATATTGCAGAGCTGGCAGCCGAGGAAAATATCGCCTGCTACAGGCAGAATGCCTCAGGCTATGAATTCAAAATCAGTAACGAGGAACAGGCATATAAACTGCTTGAAAAGATATTGGACAGGAGGCTTTTATTGGATAAGTTCGAGATAAGAGAGCCCTCCCTGCATGAAATATTTATTGAAAAGGTGGGAGAAGCAAAATGAGAGATTTTTTAGAAGTTTTTAAATATACCTTTAAAGAAAACATTAGAAAAAAATCCTTTATAGTTTCAACTGTTATCATACTTATAATTATTGTTGCCGGTATGGTTATTCCCGCCGTCGTAACAAACGTCAAGGCATCCAGCGGCAATAAAGCGGCTGTTCCGGACAATGCTGCCTCAAATCAACCTAAAAGCATTTTGTATATCCTTGACAAAAGCGGGAATTATTCGGATAAGCTTAATGTGTTTCAGGAGCAGTTTGGGGAATATGATGTTAAACCACTGACGGAAGACAGGGTTGACAGTGTCAGGTCGGCAATTGAAAAGGACGGAAAGAATTATCTGCTTGTCGTGGAAAATGAAAATGATAAATTAAAGATTGACTATTTTACACAGCAATATTCCGAGGGTCCCAATGTCAATACACTGCGAAGGATATTGGGAAATATCTACTCCACAAAGCTGCTTCAGGCCGAAAATGTACCGGCTGAAACAATTTCAAGAGCGCTGGGCGAATTGAATGTAAATGTTAACGCCCTTGGAAAAAGCATGCTGGGGGCATATATTCTGGGTGTAGTTATCGGAATGGTTTTATTCTTTGCAATTTATTTCTACGGATATGGGGTATCAATGTCGGTTGCATCCGAAAAAACATCACGGGTTATGGAGCTGCTGGTGACTTCGGTAAAGCCGTCCAGGATAATACTCGGCAAGACTGCGGGGATGGGCCTGCTGGGACTGACACAGCTTGCGATTCTGATGTTCGTTGGCATAGTTACTTATATTTTGGTATTTCCGGACAAATTGACAATCGAAGGTATGCCAATAGAATTTTCAGGTTTCAATCCGCTCTCGGCCGTATTGATCATCATCTACTTCATACTCGGGTACACATTATATGCATTGATGAATGCCGTAGTAGGAGCAACAGTAAGCAAGGCCGAGGATGTTCAGTCCGCCATGCTGCCAATGTCCTTTTTGTCAATAATTTCATTTTACCTGTCATACAGCACCTTTGCCATACCCACCAGTTCCTTTGCAACACCTGAAACGGCCATGTCAAAGGTGGTTACACTGATACCCTTTACATCACCGTTTTCGGTTCCTGCAAGGCTGATGACATCGAATGTGCCATTATGGCAAATTGGGCTGTCACTGCTGATTCTCATAGGTTCCATTTTTCTGATCGGGACTCTTTCAATCAAGTTATACGCCTTTGCTGTCCTGCATTACGGTGACAGGCTGAAAATAGGCAAACTCTTTGCAATGTCCAAGGCCGAGAGACCTTAAAATATATTTTTAAACCAATTGGTATTTTGTCTATTTAATATGTTGCCAATATCTAATAATTTAGATTATTATTGTAGTTGACAATAACTCTCATATATCAGCGTATAAATTACTTCAGAAGCGCTGGATATGTGGGGGAACCAATAACAATAATATTATATGCCGCTGTACAGGTTGCATTAAGATGCGATATGTATTTCGCAAACGGCGGCGGAATGGAGATTTATATGTACTATCCAATTAAATTCCAACCGGTTTATAAAGATTATATCTGGGGAGGCCGCTATTTCGAAAAGTTTGACCGTGAACTGCCGGAGGGTATTCTTGCGGAAAGCTGGGAACTGTCCTGCCATAAAAACGGTGTAAGCATTGCGTCAAACGGGGAACTTGCAGGGAAATCCCTGCCCGACATAGTAAAAGCTGATCCCCGGAACATCCTCGGAACAAAATTCCCTGTCGATTGTCAGGAAATACCCCTGTTGATAAAATTTATTGATGCAAATGACAAACTGTCTGTTCAGGTACACCCGGATGACAATTATGCTGCGGTATATGAGGGCGGCCTGGGCAAAAACGAAATGTGGTACATAATGGACGCAAAACCCGGCGCCAGACTGGTTGCGGGTCTCAAACCGGGCGTGACCAGGGAGGTGTTCGCACAGGCAATACGTGATAACCGCATTGAGGAATGCCTGCTGGAGGTCGAGGTACAGCCCGGAGATGTGATAAATATCCCGGCCGGTTTGCTCCATGCCATTGGCGCCGGTATAGTGATAGCTGAAATACAGCAGACCTCGGATACCACCTACAGGGTATTTGACTACAACAGAGTGGACAGCAGCGGCGTGGGACGCCCTCTGCACCTGGACAAGGCTCTGGATGTTACAAACTTCGGTGCAGACAGCGGGGATGTGAAAACAAAGGGTATAAAGCTTAAAATAAATGAAAACTGTACAAAAACCATGTTCCTGGCAAACCGTTTCTTTGCATGTGAGAGATACCAGTCAAAGGGCAATATTACCGAAAAGACCGATGGCAGCAAGTTCTATATTTTCATATGCCTCGAGGGCTGCGGAACCATCAGTTCCGATAGTACGACTGTTGAATTCGAGGCAGGTGAAACTGTGTTTATACCGGCTTCTTTAGGCCAATACAAGCTGGAAGGAAATTTCACCTCATTAAAAACTTATATACCGGATTTCAAAAAGGACATCGTGGAGCCAATGAGAAACGCAGGCTGTACAGATGAGGAAATATTTTACGTTTTGAGCAGATAAAGGGACGAAGTAACGGAGGAAACGTATGATAACTATTAATAACCTTACCAAGACCTATAAGAAATTTAAGGCGGTGGACAGTATATCTCTCACGGCAAAGCCGGGAGAGGTTACTGTTCTGCTGGGACCAAACGGTGCGGGAAAGTCTACTACAATCAAGAGTATTGCAGGGCTTTTAAAATTTGAAGGGGATATAACTATTTGTGATTTTCCCAACAAGACAGTAGAGGCGAAAAAGGTATTCGGATACATTCCCGAGACTCCGGCCCTGTATGATTTCCTGACACCCTGGGAACACGCTCAGTTTATTGCCAGGGCATACAAGCTGGAGGATTCCTGGGAACAGAAAATAAAAGCTATCTTTGAACGTTTGGAGATTTACGACAAAAAGGACAAATACGTGAGGGAACTGTCAAAAGGTATGACACAAAAGCTCAGTATTGCAATTGCACTTTTAATAGATCCCCGGGCCGTTCTGTTCGATGAGCCTTTGGTAGGGCTGGATCCTAAAGCTATCAACGAGGTGCTTAAGATATTTGAAGAACTGAAATCCGAAGGAAAGAGCATACTGGTCAGCACTCATATTATAGATACCATTAATGAGGTCTGGGACAGGGCATATATAATGAATAAGGGTAAAATTATCCGTGATATTTCAAGGGATCAGCTGGATGGCAGGGATCTCAAGACTATTTTCTTTGAACTTACGGAAGGAGAAACTGAAGAATGCGGGCAATAATGTTTTTACTCCGAAAAGCTTATGCCAACAAGCTAAAGCGTGCTTTCTCCAGTGTACTGTCCACTGTTCTGACAATACTTGCCGTTGGCGGCATAGGGTTTACTTTTGTAATGGCATTCAGGATCAAAAAGCCGGCAATATCAGGGGCAGGGGCAGAAACTATTCTGGCGGGCATGGTGCTGCTGATAGGGCTGATACTGTACAATACTTTTTTATCGCGGGATACGGGGATTCTGACAATGGCGGATGCCACCTATCTGTTTACCGGTCCGTTTGAAAGAAGAACTGTTCTGGCATACATTATTATATCAACTGCCCCCGGAGCCGCTCTGACCGGGTTTTTCATGTGCTTTTACATACCGTATCTGCTGGGCTCGCTGCTTACTGTTCCAAAATTTTTGATTGTTTTATTATTAATTAGTTTGATGTTTGGTTGTATTTACTTATCATATTATTACATATATATTGTTGATACTGAAAAATCAGGCTTTAAAAAGAAGGCAAAATATGTTCTCTTTGCCTTCGTAGGTCTTCTTGCGGCAGCCTTCGCAGTTCAAATGCTTGTTAACGGCCTTAGTATAACAGCTGCCGGGAGACAGTATTTTACACATTGGTGGTACAACTGGGTACCCCTGTTCGGCTGGACAAAGTGGGCAATAAATTCATTACTCACCGGCAATTATCTTTTCGGACTGCTGCCGGCAACTTCTCTTTTGGTGCTGACAAACATTGCATTGTGTATAGCTTTGTACAATGTAAAAGCAGATTTCTATGAAAAAACTCTCGAAGATTCAATCAACCTGCAGAAACTGTTGGAGGATTATAAGGCACATGGGAGCGCTGATGCCCGCTCTCTGGCAAAGTTAAAGAAAAAAGCATCCTCCGTAAGATATTATGAAGGTGCGGCTGCAATATTTTCAAGACAGATGCTTGAGAATAAAAAAGTCAGTATTATGACTCATCTGAGGGAAGTATTTTTGGGGCTTTTTTATGTTGTAATCGGTAAAGTGTTTGGACTTGATTTCAGCTTTGTTTTTGCAATGGTGAGTTTCGGTGCTCTGTCCATGTCTCTTAACGAATCCTGGCACAGGGATTTCAAGAAACCGTATGTATATCTTATACCGGCCGGCTCCTTTCAAAAGGTTGTATTTTCAGTACTGCCGGGTTTGATCAAATCGGTATTGAGCGGAAGTGTTTCCATAATTCTTGGAGCACTGGTGTTTAATATCAATCCTCAACAGATTTTAGCCTATGTAGTTATATTTTCAAGTTTTTCAATGCTGTTTGTTTTTGCCGAGGTTTTTACTTACCGGATTATTGGCGGAGAGGCAAGCGCAATGGTTGTGGCTTTTATGAGAATATTCTTTGTAATGGCCACCTGTATTCCGGCGGTGGTAGTACTGATTGTTGTCATGATACTGTTTCAGGGTGTTCCGGACTTGTTGGCCATTTCTGTGTGTATGCTTGGCATCAATATTGTGTCGAGCGCTCTGCTGGCATTCCTCAGCAGAGGTATATTTGAAAAGAGCGAGCTGATGTCGTAAAATAGTTGTGATAATATAAAAAATATTTACTGATAAGATGAATCCGGAGGTGTATTAATGAACAGTATAATTTTCGAAAAAGCACTTGCTCTTGTAGACAGGAGTTTTACAGGCGTTTTGGGAACGGTTGAGAAAAGCGGCATACCTCAGCAAAAGGCTATGATAAAAACTCAGGCTGTCGGATTGAAGGAATTTTGGTTTTGCTCCAATACCTCATCAAAAAGAGTTCAGCAAATAAAGGACAATCCCGGTGCAAGCCTGTACTTTTTCGATGAAAAGACCTTTGAAGGTTTGATGCTTACCGGCATTGCTGAAGTTTCCTATGATGACGAAAAAAGAAAAAGCTTTTGGAGCGAGGAAATGAAAATGTATTACCCGTTAGGCTACAATGATCCGGATTTTGCACTTGTAAAATTCACGGCGCATAAGGGGAACTACTATCAAGGCCTTAAGAACCATGATTTTGTCATCGAATAGTTCCGGTACAGCTTAAAAATAATCGCATGGACTTTGTGATACCATATAAAGATTATTCGTTTGACACGTAAAAAATTTTATTATAGAATAACAGTGAAAATGAGATCAGGAAGGTCTCGACAGCAAAATTACAATGCTTTTTTGAAATTAAAACTCAATTAGACCCATGAAGGGCTAGCAGACTAACCCTTTTGGGTCTATTATTATGTTAAGGAGAGTTTTACTATGCATATGGGAGACGTTTTGATATCTCCGGAGGTTGGGGGTACAATGCTGGCTGCAGCTGTGGGTGTAACAGCTGTTTCAATTAAAAAGGTAAAGGAAATGGATGAGAAAAAGCTGCCCTTGATGGGGGTAATGGCAGCCTTTGTTTTTGCATCGCAGATGATCAATTTTACCATACCGGGTACCGGTTCCAGCGGACATCTGGGGGGAGGCCTGCTGCTGGCAATACTGTTGGGTCCGTACGCAGGGTTTTTATCCATGGCTGCAATACTGCTCATACAGGCTTTGTTTTTTGCTGACGGAGGCTATCTGGCCTATGGCTGCAATTTGATAAATATGGGTTTTTTTGCTTGCTTTATTGCATATCCCCTTGTTTATAAGTTTATTACCAGGACAAAATTGTCAAAGACAAGAGTAACCATCGGAAGTATTGCAGCAAGCATCATAGGTCTTCAGCTGGGAGCCTTCAGTGTTGTACTGGAAACCCTGCTGTCCGGGAAAACCGAATTGCCGTTTGCTCAGTTTGTGGGAGCCATGCAGGGAATACATCTTGCAATAGGGCTTGTGGAAGGAATTGTCACAGCCGCCGTTGTGTCCTTTGTATTGAAGGTAAGACCAGATATTATCGGTGAAGATGTTCAAAATAGCAGCAAGAAAGGCAATAGAACAATTATAATAGGCTTTCTGGCGGCAGCTCTGGTTTTGGGTGGAATAGTATCACTGTTTGCCTCGGCAAATCCCGACGGCCTTGAATGGTCAATAGGAAAGGTGACAGGAGCAGAACTTCAGGGAAATTCACAGGTACATGAAGCTCTTGAAAAAGCCCAGGAAAAGACAGCCATTCTTCCGGATTATGGTTTCAAAAACGCATCGGAGACAGGCGGTGAAGCCACTGGAACGGTTGTTTCAGGTATAGCCGGTTCGGGAATTACACTTGGTGTGATTGTATTGATAGGATTTGTGATAAAATACTTAAAAAGAAGAAAGCTGAGGCAAGTCGGATGATTGGCCTCGTATGGAGACGCAGATGGCAGATATAATAGGCTCGGTATTGGAAGTAAAGCATATTGACGAGCTTTCAAAACAAAATAATCTTGTGAATAATATTCATCCGCTTTTTAAACTGATACTGACACTGGTTTACATTTGCGTTCTCGCATCCTTCAACAGATATGAGGTTGCCGGACTTCTGCCTTTTATACTTTATCCCGTGGTAGTTATACTGATATGCGATATTCCGTTAACTAAGATTTTTAAAAGGGTTCTTTTGATAGAACCCTTTATAGTAATTACCGGAATACTTAATCCGGTTTTTGATAAAAATTTGGTTGAGATAGGCGGTTTTGTGGTATCGGAGGGCTGGCTGACCTTTTTTTCACTGGTGATCAGGAGTACCCTGATGGTAACAGCAGGGTTTCTGCTGATTGCTACCACCGGTATAGATGATATTGCCAAAACTTTAAGCATGTTAAAGGTTCCGTCAGTATTTGTTTTATTGTTTTTATTGACCTACAGATATATTTTTGTACTTATGGACGAAGCAGGCAGATTGTTAAAAGCATATTATATGAGAGCTCCCAATCAATCCGGAGTAAAGATAAGGGTCTGGGGCTCCATGGTCGGACAGCTGCTTATAAGGACTTTTAACCGTGCTCAGACCATTTATCAGTCAATGGTTCTGAAGGGTTACAACGGCAGGTATAATTC
>JAEVZU010000172.1 GCA_023392075.1 Bacillota bacterium
TTGTAATAGTATAATTGTAATTATGTAATAATGATTTTTGCTCTTTATTTACAGTTTGGAGGAATTACTTTATGCGGCATATTTATATTACAGCGCAAAGTTGTGTTGCAGGGATGCTCTTGACAGAGGATATTTGTACTGAAGCAGGTGCCTGTCTGATTCCAAAAGGCACATTTATTACAGAGGCTCTGGAGAAAAAAGTCAAGCGGTTCAGATTGAAACCTATCCAGGTCGAAATTTATGATGATAGTATTGTTGTAGAGGAGATAAGCGGCTTCGAAAAAGATGTCAAAAAAAGAGAAATGTCGGCAGAACTGACACAGTCATATTCAGAGGCCAAGCAGGAGGTAAAGGAAGTTCTGGATTCCATTAATTCCGGAAAAAGTCTGGACAGCAGAAATGTGGATCATGCATTGGTTAACATAAGAAAAAATGTACACGATTCCTTTGATGTTCTGAAATGTATTGATTCAATCCGCACAGTTGACGAATATACATATGCCCATTGTGTAAACGTTTCTCTGTTGGCCATGACTTTGGCAAAGTGGCTCGGATATGATGCCAAATCAGTGGAAGAGATTGCAAAAGCAGGACTGCTCCATGATGTAGGGAAGGCAAAGGTTGATACCGGCATATTGAGTAAACAGGGCAGTCTGCTCCCGGAAGAGCTGGAAGAAATAAAGAATCATACAACCTATGGGTACCGTATGGTAGAAAACATGTATGACATCAGCAAGGGGATTAAGATGGCTGTACTCATGCATCATGAACGGACCGACGGATCAGGATATCCGTTGGGTGCTAAGGATGATCAGATTCATCAATATGCCAAGGTACTGGCTATAGCAGACGTATATGATGCAATGACCTCGGATAAGGTTTATTCAAAGAGAAAATCGGTATTTGAAGTATTGAAGGTTATGCAGGATGAAATGGCCAATCAATTGGACCGGATCATGCTGAAAGTGTTTATTGAAAGGATTGTATGCCATTATATAGGGGATTATGTAATGCTAAATACAGGCGAAATCGGGGAATTGATGCATGTTAACCCGCTGAATCCGCTGAAACCAATAGTCAAGGTACAGAATGTTTTTGTGGATCTTACATATGAAAAGGATGTGGAGCTCAGTGAGTTGCTGTGGGATTACAGTAAATATATGTATAACGATCCACGGTAGATTTTGTTTTATATAATCTGCCATAGGCTGCCTGTTAAAGTCACTGATATCATAGCTAAGGCTACAATACCGGACAGGGAATTGCAGCTTTAGCTATTTTATTTTTTTCATAAAATCCATATTTAGAGCTTCATCCTGAAGATCAAGGTCTGTTTTATTAATTGCAGTGATGTTCGGATTTATTCCAAGAATATCTCTGCCTAGTATGTTACTTGATAGAGGCCTTTCAATGTCATTAACTTTATTTGATTTTTTGTAAGGAGACATTTTACCGATTCCTTCCTTTTCAGTTGATAAATTATTAATATTATGTGTATAATTTACCTTGGCGATACATGAAATCATAAAAAAGTTTTAAATCCGGAGGACAAATTGAGTTTGGAGCTTAAGGGAAGGCTAAAATTAATTGCGGATAAAGTTCCTGAGTGCGGAACGGTTGCAGATATCGGCACAGATCATGCTTACCTGCCAATATATCTTATACGGCAGGGAAAATGCAAAAAGGCAGTTGCTTCCGACGTAAGGACAGGTCCTGTTCAGGTTGCGAACAGAAATATATCAAAGTACAAGCTTAACGATAGGATTGAAACACGGATGGGCAGCGGGCTTGAAACCATAGGAAAAAATGAGGCCGATGCAATAATTATTGCAGGAATGGGCGGTACACTGTTATCCGAATTGCTGGAGGCCGATGCTGAAAAAGTCTGCATTGAAGCTGTGCTGATTTTACAGCCAATGAATGACCTGGATATAGTAAGGAAGTGGTTGTATGAGCATAAATTTAATATTTTTGATGAAGAGCTTTCAGCAGAAGGAAATAAAATATATTGTGTTATGGTTGCCAGATTTGATGGGCAGACTAAACCCTATGAGGATTTTCAGCTGCATGTGGGAGAATGTCTTATAAAAAAACAGGATCCGCTGTTATTGTCCTATTGTGAAATGAAGGTGCGGCAAATCGACAGGGTACTCAGACAACTGGAGGATATGAGGGATAATGACGGGCTTTTAAATTATTATCAGAGTTTAAAAAGTGATTATTTAAAGCTAATATGTCAACTTGTTAAAGTTAAATCATAAAATAGTTTACAAGGAGTAGGAATACAATGAGGGTTGGAGAAATATTTGACTTTATAAATGAGCTTGCACCGTGGGATTACGCTGAAACATGGGATAATGTGGGGCTGATGGTCGGAAGCCGTCAGAGCGGGGTAAAGAAAGTACTGCTTTGCATGGATGTTACTTCAAGGGTCATCAGAGAGGCAATAGACTGTGAGGCCGAGTTGATAGTATCACACCATCCCTTTCTTTTCTCAAAGCTTGGTAAGCTGGATTTTGACACAATAAAGGGGCAGCAGATTCAAACACTTACTGCAAAAAATATTAGTGTAATAAGTGCACATACCAATCTTGACGTTGCAGCAGGAGGAGTAAATGATACTCTGGCTGAAACCATAGGACTTAGCGGTTTAAAATCCTTAAAACCTTATGTTCCGCAGGGATATAAGCAGGATTTGGGGCTTGGCAGGATAGGCTTTCTGGAGACTGAGACTGATTTTAACGACTTTATTGATAGCATAAAGAAAAGCTTGAATATAACGAACCTCAGAGTAATAGGAACCCATCCCTATAAAGTAAAAAATGTTGCTGTCTTTTGCGGAAGCTTTGATGTTGAACTGGATTATTTAAGAAGCCTTCAACAGCATGTGCTTATTACAGGGGATTTAAAGTATCATACTGCTTTGGATGCCAGGGAGATGGGACTGTGTATTGTAGACGTGGGACATTTTGCGTCTGAACATGTTATACTGTCAAAGCTCCAAAAGCTTTTAGCGTATAAATTTGCCTCAATTGAAGTGATATGCAGTAAAATGGAAAGTGATCCATTTATTTTTGCTTGACATATTTAAACGCAGCAACTATAATTAGTTGTCCAAGGACGAGCTATATAACAATTAGATATAACAAATAAATAATAATAATATATTACAAATAAATAATTGAGTAAGCCAGATGATCGCAGGTACAGCCTGAAAAGGCGTACATGAGGAAAGTCCGGGCTCCATAGGGCAATGGTGCCGGGTAACTCCCGGTGAAGGTGACTTTAAGGAAAGTG
>JAEVZU010000176.1 GCA_023392075.1 Bacillota bacterium
TTTATCCAGGGTGTAGCCGGAGGGAATATCAGATGTTCAATATTTTAATTGTAGACGATGATCAAATAGATATAGAAGGTTTAAGCCGGTTTGTAAACTGGAAGGAGCTTGGATATAATGTCATAGGTTCGGCCCACTCTGCAGCCGAAGCTGTTGGCATCATAGAAACGGAGTATGTGGATGTGGTGCTTACCGATATAGTTATGCCCGGCAAAAACGGGCTTGAACTCATAAAAGATGCCCTGGAGATCAATCCGAACATAAAAACCGTCATTTTAAGCGGTTACAGCGAATTCCAATATGCAAAGGAAGCACTGCGGCTGGGAGCTTTTGATTATCTGATGAAGCCTGTGGATTTCAATGAACTCAAGAGTATATTTGAAAAGCTGAAAGTCAGCCTTCATGAGGACATCCTGGCCAAGCAAAAGCAGGTTGAAATTATGAAAATACTGAGGATGCAGTTCCTGAATAATATTGCAGGCGGAGTCATACAAAATCCGGAATACATTCATAAAAAAGCCTATGAAATAGGTATTAATCTCACAGATGAAAGTTTTTGCATAATCAGATTTTTAGTTTTGAATGAAAAAAGCCATAAGAACCTGGAGCATGGTGATTATGACAGTTTCAAGTCTGAATTGACCGGTGAGATAGCGAATTATCTTGAGAGCTACGGAAAAGCCTATGCCTTTGAAAACAATATAAGCGAAATATCGGTTATTTTTTATCCAAAGGACCTGACCAAATTGGAAAGCATGCTTAAAAAGTTAATGCTGACTATAGATATAGTTAAATCAATAGATCTGTACCTTGGTGTGGGAGGCATCTACAATGCTGTGGGAATGCTCTCACATTCGTACAGGGAGGCCGGAAAGGCCCTGGATTACAGGTATATAAATAAAAGCAGCCTGCTTTTTTATAAAAACATTTCAAGGTTCATTACCGGAAAGCCGGTTGTGTCGGCAAATCTGGAAGAAAGCATACAGGAACATCTCCTGCACGATAACGAGGATGCCTTTGAGGAACATATTCTCAACATAATATCGGAACTCTATACTGAAAACATGTATGACAGAGGAGTCCTTCTTGAGGCATGCATTGAAATTTTATTGATCATAAACAGATCTTTGGGAAAATACGACAGACGGGAGGCTCAAGATTCCCGGTCAGACCATAATGTTATTGGAACACTTCTAAAAATAGACAATTACGAGGAAATTAAAAAGTTTATTTCCTCATATTTAAGAAAAACCATATCAGGTTTGCATACAGTCAGGGAAAAGCCTCTTGGGCTGGCTATTGAAAGCGTACTCAAGTATATCAATGAACACTACAATGAAAATCTATCCCTGCAGAAGCTTTCCGATGTGGTATATATGCACCCGACCTATCTCAGTAAGCTCTTTAAAGAAAAAACGGGTGAGAATTTTTCCGAATATATTATGAAAGTGCGGATAGAACAGTCAAAAAAGCTGCTTCAGGATTTATCACTCCGAATGTATGATGTTTGTGAAATGGTAGGCTATGACAGTCCCAAGCATTTTGGCAGGATATTTAAAGAAATAACGGGAATCACGCCAAAGGATTTCAGGAAGCAAAGCAAGGGGTTGAAACAATAATTTCTCATAAGGGGAAGTCCGATGAAAAGAAAAGGGATGAACCAGAAATTAAAGAAGATATATGCTGGAATTTTAAATACATTGAGGAAATTCAGCATATACAAGAGGCTGATATTAGCTTTTCTTATTATCATCATAATACCTAATATGGTAATTGGCTATTATTCCTTCAACATAAGCACCCGTGAGATGGATAAGAATATTTCAAGCAGTACCAGACGGATATTGGGCAATATTGAGAAGACTGCGGATGAGAAGCTAAAGCCTTATGAGAAACTTGCCCTCAGTGTCTTTTCAAATACACAGCTCAGAAATTTATTAATAGAATGCAAATCTCTCAAAGATAATAAAGCTTCTGACCCCGAAGCTATGAAAAAATACCAGGATTGTAAAATTAAAATAGGAAATATCCTTTTTGAGTCCTCTCCGCTGCAGGATATAAATAATCTGCAGATTGTCAGCGATTATGACCAATTTATCCAAATTGATTACAAAGGCACAAAAAGAGGTGCTTCCATTGAAAGGGCTGAGGAATATGTAAAAAGACAGGACTATCTCAATGCCGTAAATTCAGACGGCTCTCTGGTCTGGAGCAACAGTTCGAAGGAAAAGGACATATACCTTGTAGAGCCTTTCAGAAAATCATATTTGGGCGGATATATCACGCTTTTCCAGTCAATTCCCGACCCTCAGCTGAATCAAAGCGGACAATTAGGAGTAATTATTATTAATGTTCCCGTTAAAATATTCAAGGACATGATCGATCTGGAGAACATGTATGATGAAAATGAAATAGTATTCATGTCCGGAAAAGGCGGAACAGTGAGTGTTTTAAACGGGGTGTATGCAGTGAATAAAATGCCCGGAACAGACATAATGAATGAAATATCTGCCATTAAAGAAGGCAGTCTGGTGCGGAAAATCCAGAACAAGGATTATATACTGGTTTTCCAGACCTCAGAAAAAACAGACATGACCATTGTATATATGGCCGAAAGGAAAAAAATACTTAGCGGTGTTTACAATGTCAGAAGCCTTATTATAGAGGTCACAATAATATGTATATTTTGTGCGCTTGTAATATCATATGTTGTCACGTCGAGTATTTCCATTCCGCTCAGGCGTCTTAAGAAAACAATGGAGAGGGTCGGTGAAAATAATCTTGAACTTGTCTATCATGACGAGCAGAGAGATGAAATCGGGGTTCTCGGAGACAGATTCAATGCCATGATTGTACGTATAAAAAACCTGCTGGGAAATCTCATTGATTCCGAGGTATCGAGAAAGAATGAGGAGATCAGGCGCAAGGAAGCTGAA
>JAEVZU010000217.1 GCA_023392075.1 Bacillota bacterium
CTTTCAGTGGTTCAATATATACCTTATCCGCTATATTTGTATCAGTCATAATTGTAGCAGGATTGCTGTTTACAAGTACAACTTCGATTCCTTCTTCCTTAAGTGCCTGGCATGCCTGGGTTCCTGCATAGTCAAACTCGGCTGCCTGGCCTATTATGATAGGGCCTGACCCGATAACCAATACCTTGTGAATATCATTACGTCTTGGCATTCTATTCTCCGATCTGCCGCTTTGCGGCTGCTTATTAACTAATGAAAAGCATTTGAGCCTTGCCTACTTCTTCAAACCGACGGCTTCATCGATCATTTTAATAAATTCGTCAAAGAGATAAGCCGTATCTCCCGGTCCCGGCGATGCTTCCGGGTGGAATTGTACCGTAAACAGCGGAGCATTCTTATATTTAAGACCTTCTATGGTGCCGTCATTCATATTTATATGGCTTATTTTCATTATTTCGGGATCAAGTGATTCCTTTACTATGGTATATCCGTGGTTTTGAGAGGTGATGTAAGTCATGTCCTTTTCTATATCCTTAACCGGATGGTTGCAGCCTCTGTGGCCGTATTTGAGCTTTTCGGTATCGGCTCCGTTGGCAAGTGCGGTAAGCTGATGTCCCAGGCATATTCCGAAAATAGGTTTTTTGCCTATCAGCTTTTTAATATTATCTATCTGGAACTGACAATCCTTTGGATCTCCCGGTCCATTTGACAGCATTATTCCGTCGGGTTCAACAGTGAGAACCTCCTCGGCGGTTGCCGTACATGGGAATACATATACCTGACAATTTCTTTTTTGCAATGATCTCACAATGTTTTTCTTAAGACCGTAATCCATCAGTGCGATTTTATAGCCCTCTCCGCTGTAATGCTTTATTTCGGGAGTTGTGACCTGTAAAACCGGATTGCTTATGGTATAAGCTTTAACTTCGGCTATTTTTTCTTCAATTTCCTCAAGAGTCTCACAGGTGACTATAGTCCCCTTCATCGTTCCCCTGTCTCTTAATATTATGGTAAGTGCTCTGGTATCTATGCCTTCCAGCCCGATTATCCCATGCCTCTTCAAATATTCATTAAGAGATTCTATGGATCTCCAGTTGCTGGGAGTCTTGCAAAGTTCTCTTACTATGAACCCCTTTACCTGCGGCTTTACCGATTCGATATCATCAAGGTTCACTCCGTAATTTCCTATCAGAGGGTAAGTCATGCAGACAATCTGTCCGCAGTAGGAGGGATCTGTCAGAACTTCCTGGTATCCTGTCATGCCAGTGTTGAATACTACTTCACCTACCACCTTTCCTTCCATTCCAAAACTGTTCCCCTCAAAAACCGTTCCATCTTCAAGCAGTAAAAATGCCTTCATTGTAACCTCCACAATACCCATATGCCAATGAGTTGTACCCTCGGCTATTTCGGGCTAAATAATTTTCTGTTTCTTTTTATCGATCTCCCGCAAGAGCGCTGTTCAAGTCTTCCTTCATTCTGATTACTTCGGCTCTCGCAGCTTCTCCAAATTTATCTTCATTGTACAGGTTCTTCCAGTTATCCGACATATACGCACACATTACACTTCTTGAAGCATTGACTATAGCCCCAAGACCGTCGCTGTTAAAACTGTTGACACAATCTCTTGCAGTTCCGCCCTGTGCGCCGTAGCCCGGTACAAGAATATATGCGTGTTTCATTATTGAACGCAGCAGCTTTGCCTGATTTGGATAGGTAGCTCCGACAACTGCTCCCACGCTGCTGTATCCATATTCTCCCCTAACGGTCCTGCCCCATTCATTTACATATGAAGCCATTATTTCATAGATGCTTCTGCAATCCTGAGTAACCAGGTCCTGAAGCTGCCCGGAGGATTTGTTGGAGGTTTTGACAAGTACGAATATACCTTTTTCATGTTTATCGCAGTCATCTATAAACGGTTTGATACCGTCAATACCGAGATATGGACTGACAGTGAGGGCATCCGCATCAAAAGCTTTTTGTTTTATCTCTTCCGTCAGAGCCGTTTCACCCAGAAATGCCCTTGAATAAGCTTCGGCCGTTGTACCGATATCATTCCTCTTCCCGTCTGCTATGACCAGAAGACCTTTACTTCTGGCATACCTGCAGGTCTCGTCAAAGGCTATCATACCTTCTATGCCATACATTTCATAATAGGCTAGCTGCGGCTTTACGGCAGGCACCTGGTCATAAACCGCATCCACAAGCTGTTTGTTAAATTGTATTATGGCCTGTGCTGCACCTTTTAAGGTCACACCGAATTCTTTAAAAGCTTTTTCCTTAATGAAAGAAGGTACATATTCAATTTTGGGATCCAGTCCTACTACCGTTGGATTGTTCTTTTCCTTGATACTTTTAATAAGTTTGTCAATAAACATATTAACCTCCTAAGCCAAGTTATGGCTTTGACATGTTATGGCTTTGAGCCGCTTAGCGGCCACAAAATGTTATGAAATTTCTTCACAGGTTATCCTTGAAGACCAGCCCCGACAAAGTCTTTCAAACCAGGGCAGCCGTATAAACAGCTTACAAAAAGGCCGGGACTGCTAAATTATCTGTCCTGACCTTACTACAGGATTACCGCCAATAATTGTATATTGAGGCTGTCCAAAGAGTTTACAGCCGTTATAGGGTGAATTTTTGCTCTTTGATTCCAGCTTGTTGATATCCACCGTATATTGTTCATTTATATCAAATATCATTAGGTCCGCACTGAATCCGATTTCAATTGTTCCCTTGTTCAGGCCCAGCATTTTGGCCGGGTTGGCACACATTTTCCGAACCAGTTGATTTAAAGTCAGATGTCCCGGTTTGACAAGACAGGTTATTGCAAGAGGAAATGCCGTTTCAAATCCTACCAAGCCGTTTGCTGCCTGTTTGAATTCAACATTTTTTTCATCCCTGTGATGCGGAGCGTGGTCGGTTGAAATTATATCTATTGTTCCGTCCTTCAAGCCCTCAATAATTGCATCAACATCCTTTTGCGTCCTTAAGGGAGGATTTACCTTGGCATTTGTATTAAAGCCTTCACAGGCCTGATCCGTCAGAGAAAAATAGTGCGGACAGGTCTCTGCGGTTACGTTGACGCCGCGTCTTTTTGCATTTCTTATGAGATCTACACCAAGCCCGGTGCTTACATGGGCGATATGGACTGCTGCCCTGGTGTATTCCGCAAGTATAAGATCTCTTGCAATCATTACTTCCTCAGCCGGTGCGGGATTGCCTTTCAGACCCAGCACCGATGAGTAATAGCCTTCATTCATCAGTCCTTCATCCACCAGATCCAAATCCTCGCAGTGAGATATTATGGTAATATCGAACATAGATGCGTACTGCATTGCTTTTTTCATTAGTGAAGAGTTGTTTACGGGTTTTCCGTCATCGGAAAGGGCAACTGCTCCTGCGAATTTCAGTTCTCCTATTTCACTTAATTCCTCTCCCTTAAGTCCTTTTGATACAGCACCGATAGGGTATACGTTTACAAGACCGTCCGATTTTGCCTTATTTATGACGTATTTGATCATTGCTTCGTTATCAAGTACGGGATTTGTGTTGGGCATGCAGGCTACAGAGGTAAAACCGCCCTTTGCGGCACTTCTGGTTCCCGACTCTATATCTTCCTTGTATTCAAAGCCCGGATCTCTCAGATGACAGTGTGCATCAACAAGCCCGGGTATAACATACATTCCGTCTGCTTCAATAATTTCACAGCCTGTTGGATCTATTCCGTCTCCGATGTCTATTATCAGGCCTTCATCCGTCAAAATATCAGTAACCTTGTCCAAGCCGCTTTTAGCGTCAATAACATGTCCATTTTTAATCAATAACTTCATTAGCTGCTCCCCTCCTGGTCAATAGATATAGTAAAGCCATTCTTATGGCAACACCGTTGGTGACCTGCTCATTAATGGTGGACTGATCTCCGTCCATAACCATTGATGAAAGCTCTACTCCCCTGTTAACAGGGCCGGGATGCATCACTATGGCGTCCTCCCTGGCCAGCTTCAGCCGTTTATCGTCCAGGCCGAAGAACCTCGAGTACTCTCTTATGGATGGGAATAAACCTTTCTTCTGACGTTCAAGCTGTATTCTCAAGCCCATTACCACATCGGCATCGAGTATTGCCTCCTGAACTGTGCTGAAAACGTTGACACCAAGTTTTTCTATACCAGGCGGTATCAGTGTTGCGGGTCCTGATATATTTACTTCGGCACCCATTTTTGTGAGACCCCAGATGTTGCTTCTCGCCACTCTGCTGTGAAGGATGTCGCCGATGATGGCGACCTTTAAGCCCTTCAGGCTTCCTTTTTTCTCAACCATGGTGAACATGTCCAGCAATGCCTGTGTAGGATGTTCATTCATTCCATCCCCCGCATTTATTACAGAAGATTTTACATTTTGGGCCAACAGATGGGGTGCACCTGACATGGGATGTCTTATTATTATTACATCCGAACCCATGCTGTCTATGGTTTTTCCTGTGTCTATGAGAGTTTCACCCTTTTGAACACTGCTGCCGGAAGCTGAAATATTAGCAGCGTTGGCTCCCATATATTTTGATGCCAGTTCAAAGGAAAGCCTGGTTCTGGTACTGTTTTCATAGAACAGTGTAATTACCGATTTTCCCTGGAGATGAGCTGTTTTTTTATTGTTTGTGGTAATAATATATTTCATTGTTTTTGCAGTATTCAGGATATATTCTATCTCTTCTGCGGTAATATCTCTAAGGCCAAGCAAATCTTTAGATTTTAGATTCATAGTAACCTCCATAAGCCCTTCTTATTCCTTGTTTGATATGGTTACACTGTTCTCCCCGTCAATCTCAAGTACATTTACATGAACTATTTCACTTCTTGAGGTAGGAACATTTTTACCTACATAATCTGCTCTTATGGGTAATTCACGGTGGCCTCTGTCAATCAGTACGGCAAGCTGGATCATCTGTGGCCGGTTTATATCCATTATGGCATCAATTGCGGCTCTGACTGTTCTTCCTGTGTATATTACATCATCTACAAGAACAACCTTCTTGTTTGCAATATCAAAATTAATCTCAGTTCCATTAATTACAGGATGCTCATTTAACAGACTCAGATCATCCCGGTAGAGTGTTATGTCCAGTATACCTACCGGAATTTCACTGTTCTCAACACTTTTGATTTTGTCTGCTATCCTCTTGGCCAGAGGTACTCCTCTTCTCTGAATTCCAATAAGCACAAGATTTTCAATTCCCTTGTTTTTTTCAATGATCTCATGGGAAATTCTTGTAATAGCTCTGCTTACTGCACTTTCATCCATTATTTCTGTTTTTTGCATCCTGATCATCCTCTCTTTTTATGTTAAAAATCAATCCCTGATTATTTAATATTAGCTAATTTCAATTTCTTAAAAGGCTTATTTATTGCATTAATTTATTTTCTGCTAAAGTACAACCGGTGTAATTTTAACTTTTAGCGCTTATTAAAAAATTAAAATTGCACACATGCTAAAAAAGCTTCCCGCCAAAGGCAAGAAGCTTAAACATATCAAAACATAATCCTGATGCTGAGCACGTGTAATTTATCCAAATCAGCATTGATTATAAGAAATTCATGTTTAGTTTAATATCTCTCACCTTATAGCCTCTCTGGACTAATTTAAAGGTAAACCATTTATTTCTTAAAATCATAACATAACAAATTAGAGTTGTCCATAACTTTTTTCACATAAATCCTGCTTTGCTGATTGAAGTTTAAAGCAGCTTCTCCCTTACTTCACCTAACTCCTGTATAAGCCGGATAAAATAATCCGGCACAGGAGTTTCAAATTCCATCAGTTTTCCGGTTGCAGGATGTTCAAAAGTAAGTCTTCTGGCATGAAGCACCTGTCCCCGGGTATCAAATCTCTGCTTTCTCCGGCCGTACACTTCATCTCCAATGACAGGGTGATCTATATATGCCATGTGTACTCTTATCTGATGAGTTCTGCCGGTTTCCAGCCTTAGCTCCAGATAGGTTGCGGAAGGAAATCTTTCCAGCACCTTAAAGTGGGTTACAGCATTCCGGCCGGCCTTCACGTTAACACTCATTTTCTTTCTTTCAACAGGATGTCTGCCTATGGGTGCATCTATTTTACCTGTATTTTCATATATAATGCCTTCAACCAAAGCGATATACTCTCTCTTGATATCGTGGGTCTTTAACTTTTTTGACAGGAATTCATGGGCATGATTATTCTTTGCGACAACCAGCAAACCTGAAGTATCCTTGTCAATCCTGTGTACGATCCCCGGTCTGATAATTCCGTTAATATCGGACAGGCTTTCCCCGCAGTGCTTCATTAAGGCATTGACAAGGGTCCCCGTATAGTTGCCGGCTGCGGGATGCACTACCAACCCCTTGGGTTTGTTTATAACAATAATATGTTCATCCTCATAAACTATATCCAGAGGAATTTCTTCGGCTGTTACCTGGAGTATCTCTGCTTCCGGAATAAAGGCGGTTATCTTTTCATCCGCCTTAAGCCTGTAGTTGGATTTTACCCGGACACCATTGACTGTAATATGCCCGTCCTGGCAAAGCTTCTGGATATATGATCTGGAGTATTCCTCCAGCTTTCCTGCCAGCCATGCATCTATACGTG
The DNA here is from genome assembly GCA_023392075.1 of Bacillota bacterium. Taxonomy (GTDB): domain Bacteria; phylum Bacillota; class Clostridia; order Acetivibrionales; family DSM-1351; genus Ruminiclostridium. The sequence goes on from JAEVZU010000217.1 coordinate 6,625, forward strand.
CTGAGTTTTCATCGCATTCCAGTATTATTTCTTTCAAATTTGCCTCCGCTATAAAATATTACTTACATTTTCAGTTACCTTAATCTTTAACAAATATTTAAGATAACTAATAATAAGACTCTTGCTTCAACCAGTTACGCCAGTTAATATCTATGTTTTCCCATTATAAGAATTTTACATGTCTTAAAGAACAGCTTCGGACCAATTACCGACACTAATCTTGCTCCAAGCACACTTAGCCGTCGCAGCAACTCGACCCTCCGGGTCTCGCAGGCTGCTTAAATTGACAGCCTATCAATTTAACGGCAAAATACTTATTTTTCACCTACAGATTTCAGCAGGCATTTTTATCGTGCTAATCTATAGCTTGAAGTTGTACTCGCGTACCTGTATGATCAGCATAAACTGTGCAACTGCAAAGTGAGCGACAATACAACCAGCACAATAAGTTAAGCTAAATCCCATATTACTCCAAAATGTACAGGTTATTATTTTTTATCCTCGTCTGTACCCGGGGCTTCGGATTTTTCTCCGGCCCTAACTTCAGGCTTGGAAGCATCCTTATATATAAACAGTATATAAATTGCCAGCAATATGGTTCCGACTACAACAAAGCAGTCTGCCAGATTAAAGGTCGGAAATGTATAACTTCCGAAATGGAACTCTAGAAAATCGATAACCTTTCCATCATTAAAGAATCTATCATACAGATTTCCCAGTGCACCCGCAAGTATTATTGAAAGAGTTGTCCGAAGGAACTTATTCTTATTTTTTATGATTACTCCCAAAATCACCAAAGCAACTACAGATACCATAGTGGCCAGCAATATGGTTTTACCCTGCAAAATGCTGAAGGCTGCACCTTCGTTTTCCAAATGCCTGATATAAAAGAAATTGTCGATTACCGTTATAGGATTACCTACAATCGAATCCACAACCCATAGCTTTGTCAACCTGTCCAACACAAATCCTGCAATAATTATTAATGCCCAAATCATGTAGTCTCCTATTCCGCTGCTTCACAGCGACATATATAGTATAGTTATGAAAACCTCTTTCCGGAAGGTTTTCCAAAGCGTGATAAAGAACCTATAATGCGCTCAATATTCTTTCACACTGTTCCTCCGTCCGCCTGGCTTTTATTTTATGGTAAATACCATTTAGTAATGTCATTATACTCATTCCATACATAAGGGTTAACCGTACCTCTTATGTTCTTGCTGTACATCATACCGTCATTGAGGAAGTACAAACCTATATACGGCCTGTCATCAAGTACGGTATTTAATAATTTCCTGAATATATTTTTTTGTGCATCCGGATTGTTCTCAGTCAATATCTGCTGCAGGTACCCGTCAACTTCCGGATTACTGTAACCTGCCACATTAAGGCCCGATTGAATTTCTGCCGTGGAATATGCAAAGGACAGATCCGGAACTGATGAAATTTTATATCCGGATAAAGCCAGATCATATGCGCCCGATTTTAATGTGTTCTTATAGGTATCCCAGGGTTGTTTTACTACCTGAACCGTTATACCGTTTTTTCCAAGCTGCGAGACTATTTCGGAAGCAGCACTAAATCTTAAGGAATTCTCCTGATTTACTATTAATTTTAATGTCAGTGCTTTCCTGCTTGTCTTATTGATATATTTCTTTTTAGAATCCAAAATATACCCGCTCTGGTTCATGAATTCCTTAGCCTTGCTTAAGGCATCCTTCTCATTAAAATCCACAAGCTGATAAACCCAGGAATTCGGAACGACAGGTAGTTCTGCCGGTACGGCTATTCCAGTCGCCGCTTCATCTACCAGCTTCTTTTTATTTATAAAATAATTAAGGGCATTTCTGAGGCGCTTGTCTGTTAAAGGGCCTTTCTTGATATTTAAGGTTAAAAATTCATAATTTTTACTCTCGTACCGTTTTAAATTCATATCGGTACGGCCAATATACTTTCTATATTCATTATACTGAACCGGCAGTACATCTATATCTCTTGCCTGAAAACCCGCATTTGCACTGTTTATGTTGTTAAATACCTTTATCTCAATATTTGACAGATAAGGCAGCTTCAATGGGGCTTTTTTTACATCCGGATTTGAATTTTCAGTACTGCTTTCAGTTGAATTGCCTGGTGCTTGATTTATTACATCTTCAGCATTCCACCAATTTTCATTAAGCCTTAATTTAACTCCGGTCTTGGCACTGTAAGAGTTGAAACTATAAGGGCCTGTTCCCACAGGTGTAAGATTTGCCTTTGAATTTTTATCGGTCAGCTTCTCGTTTACAAAGTGATGTGCAGGAATAACAGGAAAGGTCAGTTCATTTTTAATTAAAGAATATGGCTGTTTCAGTTTTATTATCACATTGTTTCCACTTGCAGCCGCTGATTCAATGTGTTTTACATTTGTTGAATACACACTGTTCATCTTTGTATCCAATAGTGTATTGATAGTAAATACAACATCCTCTGCTTTAAACGGCATTTTGTCATGCCACTTTATATTTTCTCTCAGAATAATTGTCAAAGTCAGACCGTCGGTTGACAGCGAAGAGCTTTTGGCCAGTACCGGAACAGGCTGCTGACTGCTGTCCAAAGCATAAAGGCCTTCAAATACCAATCCCAGGAAATCCTGAACATGTACATTATTTGTAAGAACAGGATTCAGGGTGTCCACCGGAGTCGTAAAAAGTCTGATTGAACCCCCTTTAACCGGTCCTTTATCTATAACATCGTATTTGTCTTCATATACATCGTCCTCTACAGGCTTGTTTCTCTCCAGATTTACCGTACAGGCGCCCAGGAGTATGCTTATTATAAATAATATTGATAATTTCCCGATTGTTTTCATAATCTTCTCCGTACTTTAGTCTTTTTATTACAAAGCTTTTTTAGCCTCTATTGTTAATGTATAACACGCCTCACACCGGTGATTTTTGAGTTAGATATTCTGGCTTGCGGCAAAGCAAAGGCGTGCAGTAAGGCTTTGTGCCTTGCAAGCGGCTTTAACGCAGCCGCAGGGCAAATTAACCACTTAAAAACGTATTGTACATTGTCAATAGAGGGTATCATTGCTTTCAGTGCTCAAATTGTCTGCTTGAGCATCATTATTGCAGCAAGGCTTCCGGTTTTTTTCCGGTCCCCTCTGTAGGAAAAAAACACATCATTATTGCACTTTGTACAGGTATCACTTAACAGTATGTTCTTTTCCGGGACTCCCGAATCAGTCAGCACCCGTTTGATTATCTGCTGCAGATTGATATGATACTTGTCATTTAACCTGTCTGTATATGTATCACACCAGGGATATTTGTCCATAAAGAGCTCATACACTTCTGCTCCGACTTCAAAGCAGTTTTTGCATATTGAGGGTCCGACAGCAACCTGCAGGTCCTCCATATTGCTTTTATATCTCTCCTGCATAAGTCTCAGTGCTTCGAACGATATATTTGCCAAAGTACTCTTCCATCCCGAATGCACTGCTGTAATTGCTTTTTTTACAGGATCCAGCATCAGCACGGGTACACAATCTGCATAAAATGTTACCAGAGGTATCCCCGGTACATCCGTAGTAAGCCCATCGTAACCTATAATATCACTTTCCCTGGTCAATCCCTTTCCGGCGTCCCCGGAACCCACATACCTTATTTTATTGTCATGCACCTGATGGGAAAGTACCATTTTATCAAAATCGGCTCCAATTGCCCCGGCAATTATATGGTAATTGGCCAATACATTTTCCCTGCTGTCATTTCTGTTAAAGCTGAGATTAAGTGAGGTACAATCACCTGAACTGACTCCGCCAAGCCTTGTAGTGAAGCAATGGGTTAAAATATCCTGGTAGTTTTTCAGATTTCTGAACTCTAAAAATTCCAAATCAGACTTCTTTTGCACAATAATTCTGTCATTACTTTCTACCATATCCGCCTCCACATGCGTGCAATTTGAACTACACCAGCTGATGCTCGTCAAAAAGCTTGTTGATCCGTTCTATTTTAACGGCTTTACCGGTTTTATCGTCAACTTCCAGATAAATAGCGCAAAATTGTACTCTTCCCTTGGCTACCTCAAATTTTTGAGGCATTCTGGTAATGAATCTTTCAATTATCAATTCCTTATCAACGCCGATAACTCCGTCGTATGGGCCGGTCATTCCAACATCGGATATGATTGCCGTTCCAAAAGGCAGAATTCTTTCATCTGCTGTCTGGACATGTGTATGCGTACCTGCCACACAACAAACCTTTCCGTCCAGATACCAGGCCAGTGCGCATTTTTCAGAGGTTGCCTCGGCATGCATATCAACAAAAACAACCTTTGTTTTTGCTTTTATTATTTGCAGCTCTCTGTCGGCTGTGAGAAAAGGACATTCAATACTATCCATATACACTCTTCCCATCAAATTAAGTACTGCCAATTCCCTGCCATTTGATTTCAGTATTGTATATCCTCTTCCCGGTACGTTATCCGGATAATTTGCAGGTCTTATTATTTTATCATCGGAATCAATAAAATTGAGAATTTCTTTTTTTGACCAGGTGTGATTGCCCATTGTAATGCAGTCCACTCCGGCCTTATAAAGTTCCTGTGCTATAATATATGTTATTCCGCTGCCTGCGGCACAGTTTTCTCCGTTTGCAATACAAAAATCTATGTCAAGTTCCTTTTTAAATTGCGGCACACATTCCTTTACAGCCTTTCTTCCTGGGTTTCCATAAATATCCCCGATAAAAAGTATCTTCAACGTATTTCCTCCAAAACTATTAGATAGGTTATTCCGTACAAATCAATTACTATCTGCCGAAAGCCGATAGTAACCGTAATTGACTTTGGTAGCATAAAATTATACCGGACAATTTAATCAGTCCACTAATATATTATTATACCATTAACAATTATAACGAGGCAATAGATGTCCCTCGCCTCTTTGGTTTCATATTTTCTCACTGTACAGTATGCCTGAAGAGGCTGATATTAACATTGGAAGTTAATGGTAAATTTCCAAGCCAGTCAATAGACTATAGTCTGTAGCAAAAAAGCGTGAGGGTTTCCCCCCACGCTTTTTCTGTTATAACCAACCTAAAGGTCCGTATAAATTACTTAGCATATTCAATAGCTCTTGTTTCCCTGAGCAGAGTAACCTTTATCTGTCCGGGATATTCAAGTTCATCTTCTATCTTTTTAACTATTTCTCTGGCTTTGAGTACGATATCTGCATCATTTACAACTTCAGGTTTTACCATGATTCTTATTTCTCTGCCCGCCTGAATTGCAAAACACTTTTCAACTCCTTCAAAGGAATTTGCAATTTCTTCAAGCTTCTCGAGACGTTTGATGTAAGACTCAAGAGTTTCTCTTCTGGCCCCGGGTCTTGCAGCAGAAATTGAATCCGCAGCCTGTACCAGTACCGAAACTATACTTGTAGCTTCAACATCACCGTGGTGGGAAAGGATAGCATTTACAACATCAGCGCCTTCTTTATATTTCTTGGCTACATCGGCACCGATAGTAACGTGTGATCCTTCAACCTCATGGTCGATAGCCTTACCAATGTCATGAAGCAAACCGGCTCTCTTTGCAAGAGGAACATCAACGCCCAGCTCAGCCGCCATAATTCCGGCCAAGTGCGATACCTCTATTGAATGGTTAAGTACGTTTTGTCCATAACTAGTTCTGAATTTCAATTTACCCAGTAATCTTATAAGCTCAGGATGCAAACCGTGAACACCTGTTTCAAACGCGGCGTTGTCACCCTCCTGACGAATGGTATTATCAACTTCCTTCTTGGCTTTTTCTACCATTTCTTCAATCCTTGCAGGATGAATTCTCCCGTCAAGTATAAGCTTTTCCAGTGTCAATCTTGCGACCTCTCTGCGTATCGGGTCAAACCCGGACAATATTACCGCTTCCGGTGTATCATCAATAATCAGGTCAATTCCTGTTAATGTCTCGAGAGTTCTGATATTTCTTCCCTCACGGCCAATTATTCTTC
>JAEVZU010000224.1 GCA_023392075.1 Bacillota bacterium
AATGTAACATAATAATAATATTGTTACATGGTTAAATGAAAACATTATGTAAATAAATTTACAGAAAATTTTATAAATTATCTATATTGACAAACAAGGATGTGATTGGATGCTAAAAGTGTTGGTAGTTGATGATGCCGTTTTTATGAGACAGGCTTTAAGGCTGATACTTGAAAGGAACGGTTTTACGGTAGTCGGAGAGGCTGAAAATGGCAGGATAGCGGTTCAGAAATACAAGGAACTCTCACCGGACATTGTAACAATGGACATCACAATGCCTGAGATGGATGGGATTGAAGCAGTAAAAGCAATAAAGGCAATCAGTCCGGGCAGCAGGATAGTGATGATATCAGCCCTGGGGCAGGAAAGTCACATCAGGGAAGCCATTATGGTCGGGGCTGCAGGCTTTATTGTAAAGCCCTTCAAAGAGGAAAGCATAATCAAGGCTTTCAGCAAATTTCACGGCAATGCATGAAATATATTCATGCAGCAGACAATTCGTTAATAATTATTTGGTTACAAAATATATAATACGGGGTGGCTATTTTGTCGGACTATATTAATACTGAACCATTACATGAAATGTTTGTATTTGAAACTGCCCAGCTTATTGAACAGCTTGAACAGATAATTCTCTACGGCGAAAAGAAAAACGGACTTGAAAGCCAAATAAATGAAATATTCCGTATTATGCACACTATAAAGGGCTCTTCCGCCATGATGTGTTTTAATAATATTTCCTTACTGGCACATTCTGTTGAAGACTTATTCTTTTATTTAAGGGAGTACAAACCACAGCAGGTTGACTACATGTATCTTACCGACATCATGTTGAAGGTTATAGACTTCATTGGAAATGAGGTAGTAAAAATAAAAAATAAGGAAGATTCGGATGAAGATCCGTCAAATATCATTCACCTGCTGGCCGATTTTCTGTCTGATCTTAAAACGGTCCGGCCGGAAAATGAGACAGAGATAAACCGTTGTATAATTGAGGCCGGTGACCCTCAAAACGACCCGGACGCACGCAGTTATGCCTATAAAGCTGTCGTAACTTTTGAAGATGATTGTGAAATGGAGAGTATGAGAGCATTTGCAGTGATTCATGCACTTCAGCAGGTGGCATATGGGATCAGTCACCTTCCAGAAGAGATTTCCGATAATGACAGCTGCAATAAGAAAATCCGGGATAAGGGGTTGACGGTACGGTTCTCCAGCAGGCTGCCGGAGAGTGAAGTAAGGCGGCTTTTGGAAGAAACCATGTTTCTGAGGGAACTCACTATTGAATGTGAATCTGTACTCATAAATCCTGGAAACCCGGAAGAAGCTGAAATTTGTCTGCCCGATATTGAGGGGAACAGCGGTGATAAGAGTTCTGAAGAGTCTATAAATGCAGATAAGCTGACAAACCTGTCAAAACAAAATTTCATAAGTGTTAATATCCAAAAAATGAATAAATTGATGGATGTGGTAGGGGAACTGGTCATATCCGAATCAATGGTTACCCAGAATCCTGACCTGAAGGGCCTTGAACTGGAAAGCTTCAAAAAGGCAGCCAGACATTTAAAAAAGATAACAGGGGAGCTTCAGGATATAGTCATGTCTATGAGGATGGTTCCTCTTTCCACTACCTTTCAAAAGATGAACAGAATTGTAAGGGATATGAGCAGAAAGCTGGAAAAGGAGATTGTTTTCGAAATAATAGGAGAAGAGACAGAGGTCGACAAAAATATTATCGAACATATATCCGATCCGCTGATTCATCTTATCCGCAATGCTATAGATCATGGAATCGAAACCAGGGAAGAACGAATATCCGGCGGCAAGGATGAAATAGGAAAGATCACTCTTGAGGCAAAGAACTCCGGAGGGGATGTTTGGATTATTTTAAAGGACGACGGAAAAGGCCTGAACAGGGATAAGATTATCCGGAAGGCCAATGAAAATAATATTCTTCAAAAGCCGTCAAGCGATATGTCCGATAAGGAAATCTATTCAATCATACTGCTGCCGGGATTTTCGACGAAAGAGGAAGTTACGGAGTTTTCAGGCCGCGGTGTTGGAATGGATGTTGTCAAAAAAAATATTGATAAAGTCGGCGGGACAGTGCAGATTGACAGTAATGCCGGAACCGGCACTACATTTTCCATAAAAATTCCGCTGACTTTGGCCATAATGGACGGAATGACAGTCAGAGTCGGACCGGCAACCTATACCATACCCACGGTATCCATACGTGAATCGCTTAAAATCGATCAAAAGGATGTGATAAGCGATCCTGATAAAAATGAAATGATTATGATACGGGGGCAATGCTATCCAATATTAAGATTACATAAGATTTTTAATGTCAGAGCCGGTACCACTAAACTTGAGGAGGGTATCCTGATATTGGTCGAAAGCGAAAATGAGAGTGTCTGTGTCTTCGTAGACAATCTTGTAGGCGAACAGCAAGTGGTGGTCAAAGCATTACCTCAATATATAAAACAAGTTCAGGGAATTTCAGGATGTACATTATTGGGTGACGGAAGTATCAGCCTGATAATTGATATAGCAAGTCTGATCAACAGTAAACGGTGAAAGGAGACCAACATGGCTTCGGTATTGGAGGATAACTTGGAATTTGAAAATGAAGACACTCAAAAAGGAAGATTCCTGACATTTACATTGGGAAAGGAGGATTACGGAATAGAAATAAAATATGTTACCGAAATTATTGGAATTCAGCCCATAACACAGGTGCCGGAATTGCCGGATTATTTAAAAGGTATTATTAATCTCAGGGGTAAAATAATTCCGGTAATGGATGTAAGACTCAGATTCAGGAAGGAACCTCTGAATTACACAGACAGAACCTGCATAATAGTAATCGACATAAATGATACTTCCATAGGGCTTATAGTCGATACGGTATCAGAGGTGGCTTCAATTGATGATGAGGATATTATGCCGCCTCCCAATTCCAAAACAGGCTTTAATAATAAATATGTAAAAGGAATAGGCAAGCTTGGCAATGAAGTAAAACTGCTTTTGGACTGCGGTAAGATATTGAGCGAGGATGAGACTGAACTGCTGGGGAGCATGGTTCTGGCTTAATTTATTGTTTTGTTGGTGCAATTATTTACAGTGTATCAACGGATTGATTTTAAATGAAAATACATATCTCTAAGGGGAGGCTTTATATGAATTGGTTTAAAAATATGAAAATAGCGGCAAAGCTTATCACAGGCTTTGTAATTGTTGCATTGATAGCAGGTATCGTAGGCGTTGTGGGTGTAGTTAACATTGTTCAGATAAATAATGCCGATACCGAGCTGTATGAAGTGAATACGGTACCAATAACCGAGTTGGCCACAGCAAATGAAAAGTACCAGAGAATCAGACTTAATATGCTTAATCTTATATTAAATAAAGATGCTCAATCGATGAATGATAATACGGCCAAAATCAATCAATTCCAGGAGGAAATGCTGACTGCGCTGGATAGCTTCGGAAAGACTATACTGGATAGTCAGGTGAGAAAAGAATACGACTCCCTTGTAAAAACCGTTGATGAGGAATTTCTCCCATACAGCAAACAAATCATTGATTTAGCTATGACAGATAAAAACGATGAAGCACATCAGCTCACCAAAACCAAGGGAGATGAATTAAATAAGCTTATCCAGGCCAATTACGACAACCTTTTCAAGCTGAAAGTGGACGGTGCCAGGGAAAAATCCAGCAGCAACGACGGTGCGGCACAAACAGCTACTATAATGATGATAGCATTTATAGTTGTCGGAATGTTTTTAGCCATAGGACTGGGAATGATCATATCAAGGATGATCAGCAACCCAATAAAAAATTTGGTTGTGGCAGCCGACAGACTCTCTTTGGGAGATATTGAAGTAAATGTGCAGGCTGATACAAAAGATGAAATAGGTACTCTTATGGTCTCTTTCTCCAAAATGGTGGAAAACATACGGAATCAGGCCTTGATTGTAGAGCGCATGGCAGCCGGTGATTTGACCATTGATGTAAAAGCAAGATCAGATAAGGATCTCCTTGGCAAAAAACTGAGCGAAATGGTAGAAACAAATAATGAGGTGTTAAGTAATATCAATTTTGCTTCGGAGCAGGTGGCATTGGGAGCCAGACAGGTTTCTTCATCAAGCCAGATGCTGTCGCAGGGCTCTACTGAGCAGGCAAGCTCGGTGGAAGAGATTACTTCATCAATAACCCAGGTGGCGGCACAAACAAGACAGAATGCCCAGAATGCCAGTCTGGCAAATGAGCTTGCCGTATCAGCCAAGGATAATGCAGCCAAGGGTAACTCCCAGATGCAGGAAATGGTAAAAGCAATGGCCGAGATCAATGAATCCTCTGCCAATATATCAAAGATTATAAAAGTAATTGATGAAATTGCCTTCCAGACAAATATACTTGCATTGAATGCAGCTGTGGAAGCTGCGAGAGCCGGACAGCACGGGAAAGGCTTTGCGGTAGTTGCCGAAGAAGTAAGAAACCTTGCCGCAAGAAGTGCCAATGCCGCAAAGGAAACCACCGAAATGATAGAGGGCTCCATTAAGAAGGTTGAGGCGGGTACAAAAATAGCCAATGAGACCGCAGTTGCATTGGACGAAATTGTCGGAGGCGTGGCAAAGGCAGCAGCGCTTGTGGGAGATATTGCAGTGGCATCAAATGAACAGGCTACAGGTATTTCCCAGATCAATTCGGCTATTGAGCAGGTTGCACAGGTTGTCCAGACGAATTCAGCTACTGCCGAAGAGTGTGCGGCTGCCAGTGAAGAGCTTTCAGGACAGGCTGATATGCTTAAGGAGTCGGTGGCAAGATTCAAACTGAAAAAAGCCAAAGCCGCATTAACATCCAATGATGTACTTACACCGGAAATGCTCCGCACCATAGAAGGAATGCTTGAAAGAAAAAAGAGTAAAGAGACCTCTCATACACCTGAGGAGGAAGCAGCGGCTTCAAAACCCAAAATATCTCTTGATGACAGTGATTATGGCAAGTATTAATATTAAGCTGCAAAAATAGGAGGCCGTCTCAAAATGAGGCAAATAACACAGCAGGAATTTATTGATTTGGTTGATTATGTCAGGCAAAACTATGGGGTAAATCTCATACACAAAAAATCACTGGTTTCCGGAAGGCTGATAAACTATCTTGCAGAAAATAACTTTTCCAGTTTTACCGATTACATGAATCACATAAGAGCTGATAAAACCGGAAGATCTGCTGCAGCAATGATTGACAGACTGACAACAAATCACACGTATTTTATGCGTGAAAATCAACATTTTGATTTCTTCAGAAATCATGTACTGCCTCATCTTGAAAGGGCCTGCAGTAAAAAGAAGGATATTGGTATCTGGAGTGCCGGCTGTTCTACGGGAGAGGAGCCCTATACTCTGGCCATGCTTATAGACGATTACTTCGGAACTTCAAAGAGTAACTGGGACACCAGCATTCTTGCTACCGACATATCCACAAAAGTCCTGGACAGAGCTGTTGCTGGTATTTATAACAGAGAGACCGTATCCAACCTCCCGGAAGCGTGGAGAAAAAAGTATTTCACCGCTCATGGGGAGGAGGCCTTTAAAATTTGCGGCAAAATAAGCAAGGAAATCATTTTCAGAAGATTTAATTTAATGACCAGCTATTTTCCGTTTAAGAGGAAGTTTCATGTTATTTTTTGCAGGAATGTGATGATATATTTTGATAATGAGACAAAGCGTGAATTGGTAAATAAGCTTTATGAAAGTACCGAGGAGGGAGGCTACCTTTTTATCGGCCACTCCGAATCACTGAACAGAGAGGATTCAAAGTACAGGTGTGTCATGCCGGCGGTATACAGAAAATAATATCCGTGAAAAAATATACTTCTTGTGCAGGCGCGTACACGCTCTGCGGTGTAATCCGTAACTCGCCCGATAGTGGGAATGGGATAGCCAAGAGCAAAGGTGTCCTCGGTGACGAGGAAGCTGAAGGAAGCAGCAGTCGACGGCATGGAAAAAGTGCAGCCCGGAAAGGGTACAATTCTTTGAAGATAGCTGAAAGCAACATCCCCAATGTAAACGAGTAGAAAAATAACGCAATAATTCTGGAGCTGAAAAGCTCCTTTTTTTATAACTCAAAACACAATTTCTCCTCCGCAATAACATAAAATTTCACATACTGTGGTTCAGGGTGACTCCATCAATCACCCATATAAAAATCAAATGGGATTAATAACCAAAGGAATTAAATCAATATTGTAGAATAGGTATACCATAATATTTGCTATAATGATTCGGCAGTAAATGTCACCGAATTATATCTCAAAGTTTTATCCAGGGTGTAGCCGGAGGGAATATCAGATGTTCAATATTTTAATTGTAGACGATGATCAAATAGATATAGAAGGTTTAAGCCGGTTTGTAAACTGGAAGGAGCTT